>JAFPCL010000037.1 GCA_017390225.1 Clostridia bacterium | reverse complement strand
GCAATGCTTATGATTGTTATAACATTAAGTTTTGTTGTTTTAAGAAATTTGCAGAAAAAATCACATGACATACATATAAAAAGTGGAGTGATAAGTGGATTAACAACCGGGATAATTCATATTATTTTTTCTTGTGTTGTTTGTGCATTGAGTGAAGGAGAAGGATTTATTACATATTGGAAAACGCATGAAGTTATTAATGGAATCTCCTTTAATACTGTTAAAATCGTAGGAATATGTTTAGCGTCACTTGTACCGATATTATTATGTAGCGGAAAAGATTTTAAAGGATATTTGAAGTACATAATTTCATCTTCTTTGGTCTTTGTTGCGGTATGTGTATTTGAGTGGCTTAGCGTATTTATTGTATTTTACATAAGCGAAACAGCAAATGTAGATATCATATTTCCGTTGAATACTTATGATTCACTTTTTTTCGCTTTTATATATTTTCCTATGGGTGCTTTTTTAGGAACTTTGATTTCAATAATTGCAAATGCTGTTTTAAATATATCAAAGAAGAAAAAAGTGTGTTGAGAACGTCTGTGTTTTTTTGATCCCTTACTAAAAATGAACTATTGATGAAAAAACTTAGCACATATTTTATACAGTCTTTATAGTAAGAGTGTCGAATGTTAGAAAAAGGAAATGGACCAATACCGATAAAACAAAAAATGCTTGTATGCTGATTTGGCGTACAAGCATTTTTTTGAGTTTATGGGAAATTGAAATGGGAAATTGAAATGGGAAATTGATAATTGATAATGGAAAATGGAAAATTTCGGAGGAAAATCGCAGGGGCGATTTTCTTTGGTTTTGTTCGTGTGTTTTTATGGGGAAAGCATAGATTTGAGATAGCGAAGATTTTTAAGAGGAACACCCATAAAATCAAAGCTTTGCGGGCAAGCAAAGCTACCACAATTCTACATTTTACATTCTACATTTTACATTCCGCAGATTGCAGACACAATCTGCGGTTTACGCCAGTGTTACAACCGTCACGCCGTCTTCGCCTTCGCCGTAGGTGCCGGGGCGGTGGGATTTGACTTGTTTGTTTTTAGACAGGGCTTTTCTTATGCCGTCTTTCAGAACGCCTGTGCCTCTGCCGTGGATGATGGTGACGGTTTCCAGGTGGGAGCGGGAGGCGTCGTTGATGTAGCGTTCGACGTACAGGAGAGCATCGACCAGCTGTTCGCCGCGTACATCGAGCTCGCTTTTGACCGTGGGACGGGAGAAACCGCCGGTGGATGCGGATGCGGAGGATTTTTGCGGCTTTGGCTCTTGGGCTTTTTTGAGCGTCATCACGTGGGTTTTCACTTTTAAAATGCCTGTTTGCACGTAGACGTTGCCGTTGTTGTCGGGAAGAGATTGGAGCGTGCCTTTTTGCCCGAGGGTGGCGACTTCTACATACATGCCGATGCGAAGGCTTGTGGGGTCTAACTGCTCTTCGGGGGCAATTTTGTCTTCAACGATGGATTCTGCCAGCTCGTCCATGGAGCGATTAAGACGGGCTCTTGCTTCCTCGATGGCTTTTTCCCGTGCCTTTTTGTCCTTCATCTCTTCGGTGGTGCGAAGCTCGCGAATGATGGCTTCCGCTTCTTTTTTGGCTTGCTCTACGATTTTTCGTGCCTCAAGCCTTGCTTCACTCATCATTTTTTCTTTGGCACTTTCTAATTTTTTCTTTTCGCCGGTGGCTTCTTTTTTCTCTTGTTGGCTCTCACGGCGCAGGCGCTCTGCTTTGGCGCGTTCTTTTTCTGCCATGTGGCGCTGTTTTTCCAAATCCGTCAATAAATCTTCAAAGACGAGATTGTCGGTTTGAATCCGTGTTTTGGCGTTTTCGATAATGTGCGCGGGAAGCCCCAGACGTTTGGAAATCGCAAAGGCGTTACTTTTGCCGGGAACTCCGATGAGTAAGCGATAGGTGGGGCGAAGGGTTGCCACATCAAAGGCGCAGGAAGCATTTTCTACGCCGTTTTCGGACAAAGCATAGAGCTTGAGCTCACTATAGTGGGTGGTGGCAACGGCACGGGCACCGGCGGTTTTGACGTATTCCAAAATGGAAATGGCAAGCGCCGCACCTTCGGTGGGGTCGGTGCCGGCACCGAGTTCATCGAACAGAACCAAGGATTCGGCATCTACGTGCTTCATAATCGAAACGATATTGACCATATGGGCAGAGAAGGTGGACAGGGACTGCTCGATGCTTTGCTCGTCGCCGATATCGGCAAAGACCTGCGAGAAAATGCCCATACGGGAGCCAGAATCGGCAGGAATATGCAGTCCTGCTTGTGCCATGAGCGTGAGAAGCCCGACGGTTTTTAAAGAAACGGTTTTACCGCCGGTGTTGGGACCTGTGATGACAAGAGTAGAAAAATCCTCACCCAAGCGGATATCAATCGGCACAACGGTGTTTTTGGGAATCAGGGGGTGGCGTGCTTTTTTGATATCAATGATGCCGTCTTTATTCATCAGGGGCATGACAGCATTCATATCCAGACCGAGCTTACCTTTTGCCATAATGAAATCCAGTGTGGTTAAAATATTGTAGTTTTCGGAAATAGCATGGGCATGCTGTGCGACTTTGGAAGATAACTCTTGCAAAATGCGCTCGATTTCTTCTTTTTCTTCGGCTTCCAGCTTGCGAAGCTCATTGCCTGCGGTCACAACAGCCATGGGCTCCACAAAGACTGTGGCACCGGAGGCAGAGGCATCGTGGACAATGCCGGGAAGCTCGCCTCTTTGCTCGGCTTTGACAGGCACAACAAAGCGACCGTCACGAGTGGTAATCAGGCTGTCTTGGAGAACCTTTTGGTATTTTTGGCTGTGGATAATATCCTGCAAAATATCGCGAATTTTATTCTGGGTCGTTTTGAGCTTGCGGCGGATGTTCGCAAGATTTGCCGAGGCGTTATCTGCCATCTGATCCTCGGATAAAATCGCCCCCGTGATATCTGTTTCTAAAGATTTCAGCTCTAAAAGAGCACAGGAAAGCCCATAAAGAATGGGGAAGCTGTCAGCGGTTTCCAATCCGTCGAAAAAGCGGCGAATCTCTCGGGACACGCGGAGCGTTTGGGCGATGTTGAGGAGCTCGCGCATGGACAAAGTGGCATCAAGCAGTGTGCGCTTGGCAGAAGCACGGATGTCCGACACGGGCGCCAGCGGAATATTGCCCCTTCCGAGAAGAAGGCGCAGTGCTTCATCGGTTTCGCTCAAAGCATCGTGAATCTCCGTCGGGTCGGTGAGCACCGGCAGGTTTTTGGCGCGCTTTCTTGCCCCTTCTAAAAGGCAGAGGGCGCAAAGACTGTCTAAAATTTTGTCGAATTCCAAGGTTTTAAAATATTTGTGTTGCATGAATAGAAATCCTTTCTTTAAAAAGCAATTGCATTTTAAGAAAAATTATGATAGAATGAATTCATATAAAGGAGGATACAAGTTATGGATAAAGAAACAGGAAGCCAAGTGAATATCCGCATTGCGGAGGATGTGTTTATCAAGATCGTCATCAAAGAGGTGTTGTCTGTGCCCGGGGTGCATACCATGAGCGCCGCAGGGCTGGGGGAAAAGCTTGCCAAAAAGCAAGAGGAGCGCGGTGTGCGTGTGTCTTTGGAGGACGATATTGTTTCTGTGGATATTCATATTATCGTAGAATTCGAAAGCCGTATTCCCGATGTTGCTTTTAAAATTCAGGAAAAGGTGAAAAGTGCATTGGAGGAAAAGACGGGCTACACCGTTGCCTCCGTGAATATTCATGTGGATGCCATTCATTTTCCCGAAGAAGAAAGCTAAAACAGCGTTGTTTGACTGCTCTCCATCATATCATCCAAAATGCCCGCATCGGACAGAAGGGTGACGACCTTTGCGCCGCCAACACGATTTTTCATATCCTCTTTGGATGTGAACTCGCCTGCAGCGCGTGCTTCGGCAATCGCCGCCGCGGCAGAGCCGCCGAGGCCGGAAATGGCGGCAAAGGGCGGCAAGAGTTTTCCGTCGACCACGCGGAAGCGCTTGGCATCGGATTCATACAAATCAATTTTTGCGAAAGAGAAGCCACGGGCATACATTTCGCGCAATACTTCCATAACCGTGATGGTGCCTTGCTCCTTCGCGGTTAATTTTTGCATTTTTCCCTTGCGCTGAAGGTCTTCCATGGCAAGCAGGAGCTTGTCTTTTCCTTGCGCCATGGTATTGTAGTCGAAATCGTCCAAAAAGCGCACGGAGAAGCAGGCGGCATAGAATGCCAAGGGATAATGCACCTTATACCAGGCAATGCGGAAGGCATTGGTGACATAAGCGGCGGCGTGGGCTTTGGGGAACATATACTTGATTTTTTTACAGGAATCAATATACCAGTCGGGCACTTCGTGCTCCCGCATGGCAGTTTCCATTTCCTCTGTTAAACCTTTGCCTTTGCGAACGGACTCCATGGTTTTGAAAGATAAACCGGGGTCCATATTTTTTGAAATCAGATAGCTCATGATATCGTCACGGCAACAGATACAGCCCGAAAGGGTGCAGGTGCCGCTTTTGACAAGCTCCTGGGCGTTGCCGAGCCAAACGTCCGTGCCGTGGGAGAGCCCCGAGATACGAATTAAATCGGAAAAGGCGGTGGGCTTGGTGTCAAGAAGCATACCGCGGACAAAGGAAGTGCCGAATTCGGGAATGGCAAAGGTGCCTGTTTCGCTTCCAATGTCTTCGGGGGTGACCCCCAAGGCTTCCGTGGAAGTGAAAAGGCTCATGGTTTTTTTATCGTCCAACGGGATGGTTTGGGGATCAATGCCCGTGATATCCTGGAGCATACGAAGCACTGTCGGATCGTCGTGCCCGAGGATGTCGAGCTTTAGAAGGTTCTGGTCGATAGAGTGGTAATCAAAGTGGGTGGTGATGATATCCGAGGTAGGGTCGTCTGCCGGGTGCTGAACGGGAGTGAACTCATAGATGTTTTCCGTCTTGGGACAGACGATAATACCGCCCGGGTGCTGGCCCGTGGTGCGCTTAACGCCGGTACAGCCCTTGACCAAGCGGTCTCGCTCGGCATTGTTGACGGTGATGCCTCTTTCTTCAAAATATTTGAGCACATAACCAAGTGCCGTTTTTTCCGCAACGGTGGACACAGTGCCGGCTTTGAAGCAATAGCCTTTGCCGAAAATAACCTCGGTATATTTATGGGCTTCCGACTGGTAGTCGCCGGAGAAATTAAGGTCGATATCCGGCTGCTTGTCGGCGTGGAAGCCGAGGAAGGTTTCAAAGGGAATATCGTGCCCGTCTTTGGTGAGCTTTGCACCGCAGTTGGGGCAGATTTTATCGGGCAGGTCACAGCCGGAGAGCCCCGGCGGCGTTTCGGGGAATTCTAAATACTTACATTCGGGGCAGATATAGTGGGCGGCCATGGAGTTAATCTCCGTGATGCCGCTCATGAAAGCCACGATGGAAGAGCCGACAGAGCCGCGAGAACCGACCAAGTAGCCGTCTTCATTGGATTTTTGCACCAGCTTCTGGGCAATCATATACATAACGTCATAGCCCTGACGGATAATGGGCTGCAATTCTTTTTCCAAGCGGCTTTGCACCGGCTCGGGCAGGGGATCGCCATACAGACGGGTTGCTTTTTCATAGCACAAACGGCGCAAATCCTCGGCGGAGTTTTCAATCTGGGGCGGACAGTTATCGGGGCGGATGGGGCTTTGGTCTTCCACCTGATCGGCAACCCAGTTGGTGTTGGTGACAACGGCGGCGTAGGCATCCTCTTCGGAAAGATACCGAAATTCTTCGAGCATCTGCTTCGTGTTGCGAAGATACAGAGGCGCCTGACGGTCGGCATCATCAAAGCCTTGTCCTGCCATCAAAATGCGGCGGTACACCTCATCGGCGGCATCCAAAAAGTGGACGTCGCAGGTGGCAACAAAGGGCTTGCCGAGCTGCTTTGCCAGCTCGACGATGCGGATATTCATTTCTTCCAATTCGCGGGTGGAGGAAACCATGCCGTTTGCCAACATGAACATATTATTGCCGACGGGCTGGATTTCCAGATAATCATAAAATCGGGCAATGCCCTCATATTTTTCCGCCGGAAGCTTTTGGAACATGGCACGGAACAGCTCACCGGCTTCACAGGCAGAGCCTAAAATCAAGCCTTCCCGATAGCGCATGAAAAGATGCTTGGGGATTCTCGGGCGCTTCTTTTCGAAATACTTGAGGTTGGAATCGGAGACCAATTTATAGAGATTGACCATGCCGGTGCGGTTTTTGGCAAGGATGACGGCGTGGAAGGAATGGACCTTTTTTCCCTTCTTGTCAAGAATCGTGCCGGGAGTTTTGTTGATGACACTATAAAGATCGGAATATTCTCTGGCTTCCAAAAGCGGAATCAGCTCCTGCCATACCTTTGCCATGGCCGCACTTTGCTCTTCCGGGGCATCAGACAATGCATCGTCGGGGAAAAAGCGCGAAAGAAGGGAGGGGAGCGTGCCATCGGTTTCCACTGCCAAGGGGGCGGCGTTTTTTAAGGTGAGCTGCATATTCGGCAGGGGGCTATCTAAAATCTTATTGAGGGATAAAACCGCGGAGCCGTCTTCCGTGAGCACCGGGGCATCGCCCAGCCAGTCGATAAATTCGTTTCCCGTGGTGTCGCCGATGACAACACGGCAGAAGGTGTCGGCTATTTTGCCGCCTGAGAAAAGAACCGCTCCGATTGCGGATAGCTGATCGTTTTTCTCGCAGGCAGAGAGCATGACCATATCACAGGTGAGGGGCTCATCGGACAAATAGGCTTCCATGCCGTAGAGAATCTTGATATCGGATTTTAAGCCTTTTTTGGCTTTTAAAGCTTCGGGGAACGCCTGCACGACACCGTGGTCGGTGATGG
>JAFPCL010000036.1 GCA_017390225.1 Clostridia bacterium | reverse complement strand
TCCGAGCTTTTTATATTGTGTCCCACCAACGGGAGGTCGCCGATATATGCCGCAAAGGCTTGTATAATGTCCGCAACAGGCGGCGCACCGGCAACCATTTCATCGGTGATATTGGTAAGACGCGCGATTCTCGGCACGATTTTTCTGCCCGGATTGCAAAGCATATCAAAGCGTTCCACAATCTCGCCGTTGATCACTTTCACGGCACCAATTTCGGTGATTTCCGCCGGTGCATCGCCGTTTGCCGCGCCGAACGTGCCGCTCGTTTCAATATCAAAGGCTACAAATGCATCAAAATCGGGGGTTTGAAGCTCGGCTTGCTCCCGAGGCATGCCGTCTTCCAATTCTTCATAGTCGATGCCGAGCATTTCAAGCTGATTGATAAGCTGTGCCATTTGGCTTTTGGTTGCATTGATTTTAAGAATCTTGTAGCCGACAACATGATCGTCATCATCGATTGCTTCCACCTCGGACGCGTTTTCTGCGGTTTTTAGTGTTTTATGATAATCGATTGCCGCCTCCAGGCTTTGGGTTTCCAAATACTTCGTGATCAAAATCGGCGTGTAGCTGCCGCCCGATGCCTGCAAGGTGCGGATGCTTTCGGATGCTGTGCGGATTTTTTCGCTGACCCCTGCCTGCCACGCAGATGCTTTTGTGGATGCATTCAGCCAACTGTCTTCAAAAAAGCCATGGCTTTCAAACACCGTGTCGGCAAGATTGCCGAGCATTGCCGCATTTTGGTCGAAATAGTGCTTGATTTCCATTCTCTTGGCTTGCTTTTCCTTTTCCTCAAAGGTTTTTACAACGCTGTCTATGATATCAATGGGCTCTAAAACCAAAGCTTCCAGTTCTTTTAGCTTTTCTTCCACCGCAAGATACGGAGACATATAAACAGCTTTGATTTCTTTTCGCTTATCGGCAATAGACTTTTTCATTTTACGAAGCGCCGCCCTGTCGGTTTTTGCTTCTTTGATGTTTTCCTCCGAATAAACAATATTTTTGTATTTTTCCAGTCCGGCAATAAAATAAGCTTTTAATTCTTCATAATTTTCAAGCAGAACAATTCCCGGCTCTTGCTTGGTGATGAGTGTAAGCTCTTCCATGCTATGATCCTTCTCCTTGCTATGTTGCTTATTTGCATTTCATATGATATACCTATTTATATAATATCTTATTTTACAGTATAATACAAATCACTAAAAATTGCAAGGTTTTTCCTCAAAATATGCAAAAATGCAAGTTTTATTTTTGTTTCGGCAATATTGTTTTTTGCCGAATTAAGATATACCGCTTGTCGCAATATCGTAAGGCAGCTACTTGCTCGTTCCGTTCTTTTCGGCAGGAGCAAGCCCCTGCCCTACATTATACGAATGGTTTGTGCAATGCAGGCATTGTGCCACTCATTGTAGGGCACAGCGTTTACGATGTGCCAAAATCGGTTCGTCCTAAATCCCCTGTTATTTCCGCTGACCACAGCCTGTAGGGAACGGGCTTGCTCGTTCCGTTTGCCGCTTCGTTATCAAGCAAAACTTCAATCAATCCCATTTGCCATAAAAAAAATGAAGGCAACGGAACATATATCCCGTTACCTCCATGGTATGTTGTTTCTTCGTTGACTCCATATCCCTCTAACTAAATTAAATTCGCCATTAGCTGACCGTAGGTCAATTTAGCTACGAAGTAATTTAGCATGCGAAGCACATTTAGCTCGCCGCAAGGCGAATTTAGCTGAATCGTTACCTCCACGGTATAATTTTTATTCGTTGATTACATATCCTCTTTTACGCAAATAAACATCGATGTCATGATTGATATAATGATGCCCCATGGTATGAAGAACATCATAAACATCTCGAATATAATCAAAAACGCCATAGCTTTCAAAAAGCAAAGAAGCTTCACGGCCGCTTAAATTGCGATGTGTTTTATAACTCTCTAAGCAAAACACGGCAAAAGCCATTTCTTTACTCATGCCAATACCCCCTTATACATCCGGAAATTGAAAATCTCCTGTTTTTTCTTCTTGTTCAAACAAGCTGTACAGCATATGTGTGCTATATTGCCAAACCTTGGTTTCTTCTTTTTCAAGTAAAGCATATAGTTTGGAAACATAAAGCTTTTTTATGGCGGCTTCTTCCGAAATATTTTGTTTTTTCGCTATCAGCGAAACCAAATCCACACTTATATAAGGCATCATTGCATCAAATTGTTCTTGTCCCATATATAGCCTCCTATCTGATTTCTTTTGCCTCAATAAATTTCAAATATTTCAAAATTTCATCGGTATGCAATGCCCATTGGTCGTGTAAAACTTCTGTTTTTAATTTTCTAATGGTATATTCTGTATCATAAGCGCCGGTTTCAAACAATCGAATCGATTGATATACATTGTCATCCGCAACCGGGCCAATATGTAAATCTGTTTTACTGTCAGCTATATCCCCTTTACGATTGCTTACAACAAATAACAACCATTCTTCGTCTGCACACGCAAATCGTTTGACAAGAAGTTCTTTTTCTGCGTTTTCCATATCAAATTCATAAATGGAAACATATCCTGAATTTACATTATTTCTTCGCATTTTTATCCTTGCCCATCGTTCTGCTTGATCATATGATGTTGTGGTATAAAATCCAATGCCAAAATCCAAATAAACCTCACTCTTTCGAATTTCCGGTTTATCCACAAGCTCTGTACTTCCATGATATAAAATCATGCGAGTCCCTCCTATCGTTTCTTTCTTCTTTACAACAGTCGGAATATCTTCTATATAAACATATTATCACACTTTCATATAAAAATCAATCACATTTGTCCATAAAAAAATGAAGGCAACGGAACATATATTCCATTACCTCCATGGTATGCTTTATTCGTTGACTCCATATCCCTCTAACTAAATTAAATTCGCCATTAGCTGACCGTAGGTCAATTTAGCTACGAAGTAATTTAGCGTGCGTCCGCACATTTAGCTCGCCGCAAGGCGAATTTAGCTGAATCGTCACCTCCACGGTATGCTTTATTCATCTTGTTTCTGCTCGCAACAGCCGCAGCCGCCGTCTTTTTTCTTAGCACAGCACCCGTCGGGGCAGCCGATGCATTTTTTGCCGCTTTTTTTGGCTTTATAGATATAAAGCACCGCACCGCCGACGATGAGAATTAAAATAATGGCAATGATAATATCCGTCAAAGGGATCCCTCCTTATTTTTGAGGCTTCTTCTCTGCACGAAGGCAAAGATAGGTTGCAACGCCTGCCATCACAAGCACGGCGATAAGTCCGGGGATAAAGCCGGGAGCCATTGCGCCGGTTGTCAAGAGCGAGCCGATTTGATAGACCAGAAAGCCTACGGTGAAGCCCACGCAAAGTTGCAGGGCGATGCCGCCAAAGAGCCATTTTTTGCTCTTCATTTCGGCATTCATCGCGCCGATGGCTGCAAAGCAAGGGGGGTTGAAGAGGTTGAACATCATATAAGCAAGTGCCGCCACGGGAACCATTTGCATAGCTTCTGCCACTTGTGCGCCCTCGCCTACCAGCTCCAAGTCACCGCTGATGACGGCAGACAAGCCGAACAGGGTGGCAACGGTGCCGACCACGTTTTCTTTGGCGATAAAGCCGGTGATGGCGCAGGCAACGAGCTTCCAGGAAGCAATGCCCACCACAGGAAGCAAAATCCAATCGATGGGGCGGCAGATGAAAGCCAAAATCGAGTTGCTTCCGTCCTCTGCCGCAGACTGCAATGTCGGCGTGAAGGAGCACATCATTGTAATCACCACGTTGCAGACCAGAATAATCGTGCCGGCTTTGACGATATACGACCAGCCGCGACTGCACATGGACTTGAAGGCTCTTAAAAAGCTCGGAATCTTATATTCGGGCATTTCGATGATAAAGAAGGATTTCTTTTTCTTATAACCCGTGATTTTATTGATGAGAAGGGCGCACAGAAGGATAATCACGATGCCCACGAAGTACATTGCCGTGCCCACCCATGCAGAGCCGGGGAAAAATGCACCGACGAACAACGAAATTACGGGGAGCTTTGCGCCGCAGGGCATAAAGGGGGCAATCATTGCCGTGGCTCTGCGCTCACGTTCGTTTTTGATGGTGCGGCAAGCCATAACGCCGGGAACGGCACAGCCTGTGCCGACCACAAAGGGAATCACGGATTTGCCGGATAATCCGACTTTTTTGAAGATGGGGTCTAAAACGACCGTGGCGCGTGCCATATAGCCGCAGTCCTCTAAAAGTGCAATCATGAAATACATGACCATAACCAAGGGCAAAAAGCTCACAACAGCACCGACACCATCGATAATCGCACCGGACACCAAGGCTTTTAAAAATTCACTTTCCGCGCCTTCCATCCAGCCTTCCACTACGCCGCCGAAGGCTTCAATCCAACCGACGAGGATGTCGGAAAGCTTCGGGCCGAGCCATGCCTGCGACACGAAGAACACCAGCCACATCACTATGGCAAACAAGGGAATCCCGAGCCATTTATTTGTGATGATTGCATCAAACTTATCTTGCTTGTTCTTTTCGCTGGTCTTGACCTT
>JAFPCL010000035.1 GCA_017390225.1 Clostridia bacterium | reverse complement strand
GATTACCTGCCCCTTTTTCGTAACGGGCGATGTGACATAATCTGTTGCCATGAAGAAAGCACCCAGCATCACACCACCGGAGCATATGACCATCAAGGGATGGTCGCCTGCCAGTGTGCCAATCACCATCATCGTGCCCAGATACGTCAGCGGCAACACAGGCGAAATCACTTTTTTGCAAAGCAGGAAGATTGCACCAATCAAAATTGCCGGTTTGCAAACTTCACCGATACAGCCGCCGATATTGCCGAGGAACAAATCGGACAGCAAAAAGTCCGGTGCATTTTCCGCCAAAGGCGTTGCCCCCGAAATGCCGTCGGGCACACGGACAAAAAGCTGACTGAAAGGGCGTGCCCAAGTTGTCATCTCCTCCGGCCAGGATGCCAGAAGAAATGCACGCGCCGCCAGTGCCGGGTTCATAAAATTCTGCCCGATGCCGCCAAACAACTGTTTGACAACCACGATTGCAAATACAGAACCTAAAAGCACCATCCACAGCGGAATGGTCGCCGGCATATTAAGCCCCAAAAGAAGCCCTGTGACCAATGCACTGTAGTCATTGACCGTAACAGGCTTTTTGGCAAGCTTTTGCCATGCAAATTCCGAAAGCACACAGGATGCCATGGAAACCATCAGCACCAATGCGGCACGGAAACCGAAAATCCACACACCGGCAAGAGCGGCAGGGATTAAAGCAACAAAAACCAACAGCATGATGCCGGATACGGAATCCTTGGCATGCAGATGGGGAGATTGTGAAACCTTCATCAGCCGTTCCTCCTTCCTTGGGCGCGAATTTCTGTTTTGGCACGGCGAATACTTTCAACAATACGCCGTCCTGCAGGACAAATATATGTGCAACAGCCACATTCAATACAGCTGAGAATATGCAGTTCTTTGCAGGCATCCCAATCACCGAGATTTTCTTTTTTATCCAGCTCCAACGGCAACAGATTCATGGGACACAACGAAGCACAGCGACCGCAACGGATGCAATGGCTGTGGACAGGCGGCTCTGCTTCTGCCGCCGTAAATGCCAATAAACCGGATGTGGTTTTCGTTGCAGGCATATCCACACTCGGAATCGTGACGCCCATCATGGGGCCACCCAAAATGAGCTTTGCCGGCTCTTCCGAAAAGCCGCCGGCGGCTTCAATCACCGAAGAAAGCGGCGCACCCACACGGGTACGATAGTTGCCCGGCTGATTCACAGCACCGCCTGCCACGGTCACCACTCGTTCCAATACAGGACGATGCTCGTACACGGCACGGCTGATGGATGCCGCCGTGTCGGCATTGATGACAACGACACCTGCATCGGCAGGAAGTCCGCCCGTGGGCACTTCACGCCCTGTGACAGCATAAATCAAATGCTTTTCAGAGCCTTGCGGATATTTTTTCTTGAGGATATCGACCGCAATGCCGTCCGGCACTTGCTTTCTCATCAATGCAATGGCATCCGGCTTGTTTTCTTCAATGGCAATATGACCACCGGTATGAAGCCCAAACACCTGCATCACCAGCAGAAGGCCGCGGATGACATCGTCCGTTTCTTCCAAAAGCACACGATGATCCGAGGTGAGATACGGTTCGCACTCTGCGGCGTTGACAATCACATCGGTGATGACTTTATCCTTCGGCGGTGCAAGCTTGATATGGGTGGGAAATCCGGCGCCGCCCAAGCCGATGATGCCGGCTTCATGCACAATTTTAATAATTTCTTCTGCTGTTTTTGGCGAATTTCCCTGCTCTTTCATAGAAGGCACGGTTTCATCCAAAAAATCATTTTTGACCACAATGCAGGTTTGCATTCCTTTATTGGTCAGTCGCGGTTCGATGGCAACCACTTCGCCGGAAACAGAGCTGTGGATTGGTGCGGAAATCAGTGCCTCACTGTCTGCAATTTTCTGCCCCCGAAGCACCCGATCACCTTTATTGACCAAAGGCGTGCACGGAGCACCGCCATTCTGCCCCAGAGAGAATACATAAGTTTCTGCCGGCGGCGTGTCTACGATGGCACATTGATTCGTTTTGCTCTTGTGATCCGGAATGTGGACGCCTTTTTTAAACGTAAGTAAACGCATACGCGGTTCATTCCTTTCTCCTATCTTGCCAATCTACGCAAAAAGCGTAAATTCACGCATTATAAATATATTATCATACCTATCAAAAAAAATCAACCTTTTTTCATTTTTTTGCTCGTTCTTAACTTTTTCTTCCTTATATATAAAAAAGAGTCGCAAGCATCAAGCCTACGACTCTATTCTGTTATTTAATATAACTTAAACAAACTTTGCGGTTTCTACAGCGATTGCCAATTCTTCATTGGTGGGAATCAGCATCATCTTGACTTTAGCATTCGGCGTGCTCATATCCACCAGCTTGCCGCGAACGTTGTTCTTTTCTTCATCGATTTCAACGCCCATGAAGCTAAGCTGCTTTGCAACTGTTGCACGAAGAAGCTTGTTGTTTTCACCGACGCCTGCAGTGAATACGATGGCATCCACGCCACCCATCAATGCGGCATAGCTACCGATATACTTAACAACCTGATTGCGGAACATATCCAGAATCATCTGGGCACGTTCGTGACCTTCGGCACCCATGATTTCGATGTCACGGAAGTCGTTCTTGTCTTCCATCAAGCCTTCAACACCGGATTCCTTGTTCATCATCTTGTCGATAGCCTTAGCGTCTAAGCCTTCCTTTTCCATCAGGAAAGGAATGATTGCGGGGTCGATGGAGCCGCAACGAGAGCCCATCAGAAGACCATCCAAGGGAGTAAAGCCCATGGTAGTATCCAAGGACTTGCCGCCCTGTACTGCCGTGATGGAAGAACCGTTGCCCAAGTGGCAGGTGATGATCTTGGTTTCTTCAATCGGCTTGTTCAGCATTTTAGCTGCGATACCTGCAACGTATTTATGAGAAGTACCGTGGAAGCCGTATCTTCTGATCTTGTACTTTTCATAGTACTTATAGGGAATGGCATACATATACATTTCCTTCGGCATGGTCTGATGGAAAGCCGTGTCGAACACAGCAACCTGCGGAACGCCGGGGATAACTTCGGCGCAAGCACGGATACCAATCAAGTTTGCCGGATTGTGAAGCGGAGCAAGTGCACAGCACTTTTCGATAGCTTCGATAACTTCGTCGTTGATGAGAACACTTTCGGAGAAGTATTCACCACCATGAACGACACGATGACCAACAGCATTGATTTCGCTCATATCGGAAATCACGCCGTATTCGGGATTCAGAAGAGAATCCACAACCAGCTTGAAAGCTTCTGCATGGTTTGCCAGATCCTTCTCAATGACAACCTTGTCCTTACCATCGGGACGATGGGTCAGGTTGGTGCCGGGAATGGCAATTCTTTCTACCAAGCCCTTCGCCATAACAACGTCATTGTCCATATTGATGAGCTGATACTTTAAAGAAGAGCTGCCGCAGTTAATAACTAAAATTTTCATTTGAATCATCCTTTCTTTCAATTTAACGCAATTATTGTAATACAAAAAGCAGCTCCTGTCAAGTAGTTTGCCGTTTTTTTACACGGAAATTGCCAAATTCTCCTCCTCGTGTTCTCTTTGCTCTTCCATCCAATCACGAACGATATACTGTGCCGTGAGCGGTGTCACCTTGCCCTTAATCATCGTTTGCAAAAGTGCAATGCATGCATTGCCGTCCCGGGTGACTTCATGCATCGTCAAAACGTCATCTCCACGGGCAACTTCAATGCCGAACCACGTCTTGTCATCCACCGTTTCTTTAATAATAAAATAATAAACCGCCAGCTTCAACACTTCGCTTTCACCGACGAACCGTTTTTCCATATTGTGTCGAACTCCTTTCTGTGATAACGGCTGTGCACTGCCTTTCGCATTCATCATAGCAACATTTCAGAAGAATTGCAACCCCTATTTTCCGACCGAAAGTCCTCGATTTTTTTCGAATGTCATTTTGTTAATTTTAAACCGTTGCGGTTCAACAAAAGGTTTGTCGAATTTTGTCGAATATTGTCGTAAAAAAATTACCGAATTTTGTGGGTTGCTATCGTATTTTTCTTCTGCTATACTGAAATTGTAGCGAAAATCTCACAGAAAGGTTTTGATATGATGCGTCTTTTTTCCGCTTTGTCCACGCTCCCCCGCCCTTGTTATCTCGTTTTGAAAACAGGCTTATATCTTTCTCTTTTTGCCGCCGTCCTCAGCTTGATTTTCTATATTGCTCTGACCGATTATCCTTCTTATGCCCTCCAAAAAAACGCCTGCGACTTAATTACCGCCGCCGTGCAATGCCTTTTGATTTGCGGCAGCATCAGCGTGTTCGCCGGTGTTCGCATGACAAGAAATCTATAATTCATTTTTTCGGGATGGTTTGGTTTACCCGAAAAGCCTTGGTAAACCAAACCATTTTGCATATTATACTCAATCATCTGCGACGGATTGGACATATCCCTCATCGACTTTTTTGATGATCCTTCCTTTGCCGCATTGGAGCAGGAAATCCAATAATACCGCCCCATCGAACGGGATTCTTCATCT
>JAFPCL010000034.1 GCA_017390225.1 Clostridia bacterium | reverse complement strand
GCGAACTTCACCTCTCGACGTACCATCGTACGCCTTCGGGATGACATTATCAAGGCTACGCCTTGATAATGTATTCAGTTCGCACGTTCCGCACTCTTTTTTTCCATCCCCGGATTCAAAAGAATTATTTTACAGCCCCATTTTATTAAAAATGTCTTGACATTAAAGGCTGTTTCATGTATACTTAATCTGTATTTTTATGCTGAAAAACAGATCAGCTATTAAGGAGGAAACAAAATGAAACAGCTTATGCTTGGCAATGATGCCGTCGCTCGCGGCGCATATGAGGCGGGCGTCAAGGTTGTCAGTGCTTATCCCGGTACACCCAGCACGGAAATAACAGAGTGCATTGCACGTTATGATGAGGTATATGCAGAATGGGCACCCAATGAAAAAGTAGCAATGGAAACAGCAATCGGTGCTTCTTTGGCAGGTGTTCGTTCCATGTGTGCCATGAAGCACGTTGGGGTGAATGTTGCGGCAGACCCTCTGCTTACCGTAGCCTATACAGGCGTGAACGGCGGTCTTGTCATTTGTGCGGCAGACGATCCCGGTATGCACAGCTCTCAGAACGAACAGGACACCCGTCACTATGCACGTCTGGCTAAAATTCCGGTTATTGAGCCGTCCGACAGCGGAGAATGCCGTGATTTTATGAAAGAAGCCTTTGAAATCAGTGAAACCTTTGATACACCTGTAATCCTTCGTTTGTCTACCCGTGTTTCTCATTCGCAGAGCCTGGTAGAGCCGATGGAACGTGTTGAAAAAGAAACCAAGGCATACGAGAAGGATATTCCGAAATTTGTCATGATGCCTGCCAATGCTCGTGGTCGCCATGTTGTGGTAGAAGAGCGTTATAAGAAACTGCAGGAATTTGCGGCAACCACAAGCCTCAATCGCATTGAAAATCCCGGCAAGGAAATCGGCGTCATTACCGGCGGAACATCGTATGTTTATGCCAAAGAAGCTTTGGGAGATTCCGTCAGTTATCTAAAGCTGGGCATGATGTATCCGCTGTCCGACACACTGCTGAAAGAATTTGCAGGCAGTGTTAAGGAATTGTGGTGCCTCGAGGAACTGGATCCCTTTGTTGAGGATTACATCAAGAGTCTCGGCATCACGGTACACGGCAAAGACAAGCTCTCTCTGATTGGGGAATACACGGCAGAAAAAATTGCCGCCGCTGTATTGAGCGAAACCAAAGAAATCGCATTCAAAGACGTTCCGGCAGCCCCCATGCGTCCTCCGGTGCTTTGCCCCGGATGTCCGCATCGTGCAACCTTCTCTGTGCTGTCCGGGTTGAAATACACCGTGTTCGGCGATATCGGTTGCTACACTTTGGGTGCAGCCGCACCTTTGGCTGCCATTGACTCTGTTGTCTGCATGGGTGCAGGTATCGGCATGGCACATGGTGCATATAAAGCAGGTCTTGACAAAAAGAGTGTTGCTGTCATCGGCGACAGTACCTTTATTCATAGCGGTATCACAGGTTTAATCAATGCTGTATACAACAAATCCAATACAACGATCTTGATTCTGGACAACGGCATCACCGGTATGACCGGACATCAGAACAATCCTGCCAACGGATTGACACTGAAAAATGAAAAGACAAAGCAGGTGGATATTGTCAAACTGGCAGAATCCATCGGTTGTGAACGTGTTTTTGTGGTTGATCCCTTTAACCGTGCTGAATTGAAAGAAGTTCTTGAACGTGAAACAGCGGTGGATGATGTTTCCGTGATCATTGCACGCAGACCCTGTGTGCTTCTGCCCGGAATCAAGCAAGGACCGAAGGTTCAGATTACAGACGCCTGCCGTGGCTGCAAAGCTTGTATGCGTATCGGTTGTCCGGCCATTCGTTTCAACGAAGGTAAAGCAAGCATTGATATCAATACTTGTGTCGGTTGCGGATTATGCCTGGATACCTGTAAATTCTCCGCTATGGAACTTTTGAAGGAGGATAAATAAAATGGCAAATATTATGATTGTAGGCGTTGGCGGTCAGGGAACATTGCTTGCCAGCCGTATTATCGGCAATGCAGTTGCATCCATGGGATGCGATGTTAAAGTCTCCGAGGTTCACGGTATGTCGCAACGTGGCGGCAGTGTTGTCACCTATGTTCGCTACAGCGAAAAAGTAGCTTCTCCCATTATCGAACCCGGTCAGGCGGATTATATTCTGGCTTTTGAAGAGCTGGAAGCACTACGCTGGAGCTCTTATTTGAAAAAAGACGGTCTGATGATTGTCAATGCGAACAATATTGATCCCATGCCCGTTATTACCGGACAGGCAAAATATCCCGAAAATATTCCCGGAATCTTAAAGGATGCCGGCGTTCCTTCCATGTTTTTTGATGCGCTTGCCATGGCGAAAGAAGCCGGCACGGAAAAAGCCGTCAATGTTGTACTTGTCGGCGCTTTGGCTGCCGGTATGGACATTGATAAGGAAATTTGGGAAAATGCAATTCGTGCAACGGTAAAGCCTGCTTTTATCGATGTGAACCTAAAAGCATTCCAAATGGGATATGAAATAAAGAAAGCGTAAAAGACAGAGGGAAAAACAGTGAATTTATTATCGGAAACAATGCTTGAAGAAGCAAAAAAAGCAGAAGAAGCAGTCAAAGAGGTTTTCTTGCGGGCGGATCATGTGTGCTTGTTGAATCAGCAAAAGGTGTTATCGGCTTTTCATGAAGAAAAAATATCCGAAGCGCATCTGCATGGTTCTACAGGCTATGGCTATGGCGATTTGGGACGAGATGCCCTCGACCGTGTTTTTGCCCGTGCACTCGAAGCCGAGGATGCACTGGTTCGTCATACCATTGTGTCCGGCACCCATGCTTTGTCGTTGTGTCTTTTCGGTGTTTTAAGACCGGGGGATACGATGCTGTCTATCACCGGAAAGCCGTACGACACAATGGAAGAAGTTATAGGGATTGCAGGAGAACCGGGAAACGGATCTTTAAAAGATTTCGGAGTTTCTTTTGAGGCAATCGAACTGATTGACGGCAAAGTAGACATGGAAGCTGTGTGTGCAAAGCTTCGGGAAAAGCCGATTAAAATGGCATATATTCAGCGCTCTATGGGCTATTCTTCCGATCGCAGTGCTTTCCCGGCGGCAGACATCGGTGAAATGGTGAAAACGATTCATGAAATCAGCCCCGACACCATCTGCATGGTAGATAACTGCTACGGTGAATTTGTAGAAGAGCATGAACCGACTTATTACGGAGCAGACATTATGGCAGGCTCTTTGATTAAAAATGCCGGTGGCTCTTTGGCAAGAACCGGCGGATATATTGCAGGGCGCAGTGATCTTGTGGAACTGGTATCATATCGTCTGACATCTGTCGGCATCGGAAAAGAAGCCGGCGCAAGCCTGGATGAAAATCGTCTTTTATATCAAGGCTTATTTATGGCACCGCACGTGGTTGCACAAGCGGTGAAAACAGCCTGCTTCTGCGGTGCACTGTTTAAAAATGCAGGATATGAGGTATGGCCGGCGCCGGATTCTTACCGTGCGGACATCATCCAAACGGTGCGTCTTGGCAGTGCTGAAAAGCTGATTGCATTCTGTCAGGGGATCCAGTCCGGGTCTCCGATTGATGCACACGTCGTTCCCGAGCCGTGGGAAATGCCGGGATACGCATGCCCTGTCATTATGGCGGCAGGCGCTTTTATCAATGGTGCATCTATCGAGCTTTCTGCGGATGGTCCCGTCAAGCCGCCCTATACGGTATTTGTGCAAGGTGGTATTACATACGAATCGGGAAAGCTGGGGATTCTGTATGCCATGCAACACTGTAAATCAAAAAATGTTTAAAGGATGTATTTTGGTATGAAAAAGTGCATATGTCTTTTGATGGTGATTTTTCTTTTTGGAACGCATGCGTTTGCGGAAGCAAGCGTTGCAAAAAGTACGTATTTGCCTTTTTCATCAGAAGATTTTATAACCATAGAATGGCAGAAGACCACGGAGTATTTGAAGGCGGACGGGAAGGTTTCTTTTTCCGTCTGCGTGTTCAATAAAGGGGTCACGGCATACGGAAGTGTTCGTTGGTATGTCAACGGAAGTCCCGTGGCGGAATTTGCACAGGATGGGTGTGTTTTTGATACCTATGCTATTTTTTCTATGAAAACCACAATCCCTTATGTGCACGAGCACCAAGAAACACAGATTGCTTTTGAGGCTGTGGTTGACGGCTTTTCGAGATATTTGACGATGGAGCTTCCTAATTATCCTTATACCGATGCCGAATGGTATGGAAGAAATCTGGATGCATTAAAAAATCAATTGCTCCCCGGTGGCGTTCCCTGCACGGTGCGCCAAACCCAGGTTTTATATACAGAACCCTATGGAAAAGAACGGACAGGTGTTTCGGCTCTTTCCGGGGCAACGGTATATATGATAGATCACAGAAATCAGGCAAAAGCTAAAATCCGCACACCGGAAGGACAGGAAGGATGGGTTAATTATAATGCCCTTTCCATTTCGTCATCGAAGTACACAGATGATGATGACTGGTCAGAAGCGTTGAAAACGGATTTCGTCAATGCTATGGGCTACGATAGCCAAACGGATTATCTGGTGTTTATCAGTTTGAAAAAACAAAGTGTTTCCGTCTTCTTAGGGGAGCAGTATCATTGGAAAATGATCAGAACCCACAAGTGTGCCACAGGTGCGAATCGAACACCCACACCGCAAGTGGAATATGAGTATCAGTATTTACTGAAAAGCGGATGGAAAAATGACGGACATTGGGTTTATCCCGTAATGTACTTGGATACAAAACGCGGTATTGCACTACATTCTATTTTGTATTACTATAACGGGGCTTTGATGGACGGAACCATGGGAAGACCTGCTTCGTTAGGATGTATTCGTTTGAAGCAAGAGGATATCAACTGGTTGGCAGATTATATTCCTCCCAAAACAAAGGTGGTCATCTATTGAAACAAATGGGACTGACAATCTTTTCAGCCTTGCTTGCATTTCTGGCAAGGCGTTTTTCGTTTCTTTCTTTTTTGATGTGGATTGCCTTGGTGCCTTTTTTTCTTGCAATTTCTGATAGTAAAAAAAACTATCGCTTAGTAGCTTTGTTTGGCTTTGTCTACTATGGATTGTCGATTTCATGGTTGTTTTCTATCGGAGAATTGCCGGAGTTTGGACTTACGGGCGCAGTTGGTTTTCTTTTTGCCTTCTTTTGCTGGTTCGGGCTTTGTATATACGGAGTAGTCGGCTACATGGCTCTGTTTTATGTACTTGGAAAACAAACTTGGCTAAACGGCTCGCCGGTCGTAACGGCGTGTGGATTTATGCTTTTAGAAGGTATACAAGGATGGGGGGAATCTCCCTTTGCATTTCCTTGGTGTAGCTTTGCCTATTCTCAATCAGGGGTAATGATGCAATCGTCAAGCCTTTTGGGGTCGGCTTTTATTACGTTTTTAATTGTTTTTGTTAATAGTTCTTTTTGCCATGCATATCAGAAGAAAAGCGTCCGTCCTTTATATGCGGCGGGAATTTTGCTGGTCGCAAATTTTCTGTTTGGTGCTTTTGCTATGTTTCGGATGCCTCCGGGAGAAATCGGAACAGTCAGCATTGTACAAAACAATATACCATCTGATAAAAAATGGAAAAATATTGATACGATATCCGAACTTGAATCTTTTGTGAATCGGGCACAAGGCGATTTGATTGTTTTTTCGGAAACCGTTTATCCTGCAGAGCTTACGCCTTATATTGCCAAAAAACTCTGCAAAGACAATGCCCATGTGATGGTGGGAGCAATAGAAACAGATTACGAGGGTCAACGAAAAGTTGCCATGCATATGTTGAAAAACGACAAAGTGGCAACAACATCCTATAAAATACATTTAATTCCCTTCGGTGAATATATGCCGCCGGGTTTTGGCTTTCTTGCCAAGTATTTGGGGCTTTTGAGCTTCAAATCCGGAGAAGATGTTTATTTGCACGGGGAAGGAAATAAGAAAATAGGCAGTTTGATTTGCTTTGACTCCTGCTTTTCTTCTTTTGCGAGAGAAGCTGTGCAAAAAGGAGCATCCCTTCTTGCTGTTTCTACCAATGATTCTTGGTTTGACGGCTCTGAGGAAGCAAAGCAGCATATGAGAATGTCGGCGTTTCGTGCTGTGGAGCAAGGACGATACATGGTACATGCATCCACAACAGGGGTAACGGCGTTGATTGACCCGCGCGGACGTGTTCTTTCGAAATTGCCTGAGAAAAAAGAAGGCGTTTTGGAAGGAGAAATTCAATATATACAAACAAGAACACTTTTTAGCTATGTTGGAGATTTTCCGTTAATCTTATGTTTGCTTGTTTTGATTTTTGAAAAAAGGAGAGGTAAAAATGCAGTTTCGTGATGTTCTGTTGCTATCGGATATGGACAACACACTTTTAGATTCGGGGAAGAATATATCCGAAGAAAATCAAAGAGCCATTCAAAGATTTTGCGAAGCAGGTGGAAGGTTTGCTATCGTCACGGGTCGTATTCCTTCCAGTGTGTATC
>JAFPCL010000033.1 GCA_017390225.1 Clostridia bacterium | reverse complement strand
GCGCGAACTTCACCTCTCGACGTACCATCGTACGCCTTCGGGATGACATTATCAAGGCTACGCCTTGATAATGTATTCAGTTCGCACGTTCCGCACTCTTTTTTTCCATCCCCGGGTTCAAAAGAATTATTTTACAGCTCCCTATTTTTCATATCCATTACATTATATTTTTATATGCGCCTTCCATCATTTGCGTAAGATGCACAGGCTTTCACGGGAACATGGCTTTCAATGCCTCGTCTTCTTCATAAAAGCCGATGACTTCCACACTTTCTGTTTTGAGTGCCTCATTGGTGTAACCGGGAGCATGCACATGCCATACACCGCATACTGCTATTTTCATTCAAAAATCACCGGCTTTCCTGTCTTGCTCGAAACGTAGATTGCTTCCAAAATCTGCGACACGACGTATGCCTGTTCGGGGAGAACCACAGGGTCGGTGTCATCCACAATGGCATGAATCCAGCTTGCGGCTTCCATTTCATGCGGAGCGGCACTGGCTCCGGCATAGAAGGCAACGCCACCGGCAGCCGTGTTGACTGTGGTATCTACCATGCGGTTGAGTTCAACCTTATTGGTGACTAACTTATCATTTTTAATGGAAAGACCTGCTTTTGTTCCGTAAAGCGCACAGCTACCTTCCGTGATAGGTTCGGATGTATTGAGTGCCCAGCTGGTTTCCAGCATAATAGTAGCGCCATTCTTCATGCGGATAAAGGCACAAGCGGAATCTTCCAGAGTGCAGGTGCTGACACCATTATCCCCCCATACATTGGCGGCTTCCGGATGCTCCATTTTCTTATGAGTTTTACCGATAACAAGCTCGGGTTCGTAGTTATTCATCAGGTACAACGTCAAATCCAGAGAATGGGTTGCGATATCGATGATGGGGCCGCCGCCCTGCTCTTCTTCATTGAGAAATACGCCCCAGTTCGGCGTGCCTCTTCTTCTGACGGCATAGCAATTGGCATGATAAATTTCGCCCAACGCGCCGTTTTCGATATATTCTTTGGAAAAAATGCTTTGGGGTTTCTGTCTGTGCTGATAACCGATGGTCAGCTTCTTGCCGGTTTCACGTGCGGCATCCAGCATACGCTTGGCATCGGCGGCAGTTTTTGCCATGGGCTTTTCGCACATAACGTGCTTGCCGGCATGCAGAGAATCCACCGTGATATCGGCATGCTCTTTGTTGGGCGTCAGCACGTGAACAACTTCGATATCTTTGTCTGCCAACAGTTCTTTGTAATCTGTGTACACCTTGGCATCCGGCGTACCGTAATCTTTGGCTGCCTTTTCGGCTCTTTCGCGCACGATGTCGCAAAATGCCACCTACGCCACGTTGGGCAGACGGTGAAGTGCCGGCATATGCTTGCCGTTGGCAATCCCGCCGCATCCGATAATACCGATTTTTACGATTCTTTCCATTTAAATCATCCTTTCAAAAAATTTTTTTTATTTTTTTTAAATTTAGTATAGCATTTTTTTAATTAATATGCTATACTTTTTTTTGAAAAAATATAATTTTTTTGTGTTTGGAGGTTTTTGTTTTGGAGAAAGCATATATTGAAACAGATAATGAGGCATTGGCAAGAGCCGGGGTTGACTTTCATCTTTCCAAACATCAGGGTTCGCAGGTTTGCACCATCTCTGCCCACACACACGAAGCCATTGAAATTCTCTTCATCGTCAAAGGAAGCTTAACTTTGTATGCCGACGGATTTCCTCATCATGTAAAAAACGGAAGTCTTGTTCTGATCCGCCCCAATACGATTCATAATATCTACACCGCAGGAGAGGGCGAACATGCCTACTACGTTTTAAGAATCAAGCCATCACTCATGTCTTCTTTCGCCGATGCACAAAACAGTGCACTGTATCAGATGCAGTTAGGGCTTCACAGTGAATCCATAAAGTTCATATGGTCGAAAGAAGAAATGGATCCCTTCCGCACCATATTGGAAACTATGATTCATGATCTTCATGAACAATCCTTTGCCTCGGATCTTTCTTTGAAAGCCAACGCGATTCTTTTGATGACCACGATTTTAAGACAAACACTGTCTGCACATCCCTTGCCTGCCGACATCAAAGATATCAACCCGACCGCCACGCAGAAGATATACAACGCCATTGCATACATCAACAACAACTATGAATTGGACATATCCGCAAAAACTTGTGCCCTTGCTATCGGTATGAGCTATACATATTTTTCTCGTCTTTTCAAGCACTTCACTAAGCAAAGCTTCAGCTCCTATCTGACAGAGGTTCGCATCCGTCAGGCAGAAAAATTGCTTATGTTGACCGAAAGCTCCATTACGGATATTGCACTTATGTGTGGCTTCAATGACGTTTCCTATTTCATCTCCAAATTCAAAGCCATCTGCGGCAAAACGCCGTATATGTATCGAAAAAACTTGATGTAACAAGATAAAAAAGCAAGAGCACAAACCGAATGATGTGATCCCAAAACACCTTTCTTTGTTGCCTATTATGACGAAAACGGGATTCTGCTGTCTGTCAAAGCAAAAACACTGGCGAAAAAACCCGGCATCAACACCGCCGTACTTCCCGTGGCAGATGAAGCCCCTGAAGGAACACAAATCATCCGTGTGTTTACTTATGCCAACGAAATCGGCAGCATCCGTCCCATTGCTTCCAAAGTTGAAATGACAAATAAATAACCCTAAAAAAGACCTGCTAAACAAAATCAAGTGTTTTTTAGCAGGTCTTTTCTATATCAATTGTTTCAAGGAAAACATCTTGACGTATTTCTTTTTTTGTGCTATAATAAGGTGAAATACAAAAGTGCAATCTCTGTTTAAAAAGGATGTTTTGAATGAAAGCTTTTTACCAAAAATACAAAGAAGCCATCATTTACATATTTTTTGGCGTCCTTGCCACCTTGGTCAACATGATCTCTTACCATGTTTTTTTCAACAACATACAATTGGGCAATGTTGTATCCACGATTTTGGCATGGGTTTTGGCATTTCTCTTCGCTTTTTTCACCAATAAGTTCTTCGTATTCAAAAGCAAAGCATATGCATTAAAAGCATGGATTTATGAATTCGGCACTTTCTTTTTGTGTCGTGTATTCACCGGTGTGTTGGATGTCGTTGTCATGTATTTGGGCGTTGATCTTTGGGGAAAGGCACTTTCCGAAGGGATTGCTTTGTATGCTATCATCGGCAAATGGATCAATCAAACGCCATTTTCCCTCAACAGTCTGGTTGTAAAACTGGGATCTAATTTTATCGTTACGGTCTTAAACTTTATTGCAAGCAAGCTTATTATTTTCAAAAAGAAAAGAAAAGCCCAATAATAAAAAGTTTTCAAAGAAAGCAGGAATGAACGATGTGCGGAATTGTAGGTTATGTAGGCGAAAAGCAAGCAGCTCCTATTCTTTTGGAGGGGCTTTCCAAGCTGGAATACAGAGGATATGACTCTGCAGGTATCGCAGTGTTTGATGCCGGCAGAATCCATGTTGTGAAAACCAAAGGTCGTTTGGCAGCACTTTCGGATATGATTGATGGCGGTGCTTCCATCACCAGTCAGATGGGCATTGGGCACACCCGTTGGGCAACCCACGGCGAGCCCTCCGATGTTAACTCCCATCCTCATATTTCCAACTCCGGTAAATTCGCCGTTGTACATAACGGTATTATTGAAAACTATTTCAAATTGAAAGAGTTCTTGGAAAATCGTGGCTACAACTTTGTATCCCAGACCGATACGGAAGTTGTTGCTCACTTGGTTGATTTCTATTACGATGGTGATATGCTCTCCACTGTCACCAAAGTTATTTCTCGTCTGGAAGGCTCTTATGCGCTCGGCATCATCAGCTGTGAGCATCCCGATTCTTTCATTGCCGTGAGAAAAGACAGCCCCCTGATTGTCGGTCTCGGCGAAAACGAAAACTTCATTGCTTCCGATATCCCTGCGATTTTATCTCGCACTCGTGACGTCTACCTTCTGGAAGACAACGAAATCGTCATTTTGAAAAAAGACAATGTTTCAATCTACGATATCCACGGTGAACCCATCACCAAAGAAATTTTCCATGTGGATTGGGATGTCAGCGCCGCAGAAAAAGGCGGATATGAGCACTTCATGTTCAAGGAAATGATGGAGCAGCCCAAAGTATTAAAAGACACCATCCATCCTCGTATTCAAGACGGCAATGTTGTTTTAGACGATATTTCTTTAACTGCCGAAGACATCGCTTCCTTTAATAAAATTTCCATTATTGGTTGCGGCTCTGCTTATCATGTCGGTTGTGTCGGAAAATATGTCATTGAAAAGCTCGCTCGTATCCCCGTTGAAGTTGAGCTTGCTTCCGAATTCCGTTATCGGTTCCCCATTGTGGATGATAAGACCCTGGTCATTGTTATCAGCCAGTCCGGTGAAACCGCAGACACCTTGGCGGCACTGCGTGATGCCAAAAAGAGCGGCGCTCGTATCATGTCCATCGTTAATGTTGTCGGTAGCTCCATCGCCCGTGAAAGTGATGATGTCATCTACACTTGGGCAGGCCCTGAAATTGCCGTTGCCACCACCAAGGCATACAGCACCCAGCTTTCCGTTATTTATCTGATTGCACTGTATCTTGCGGATAAAAAAGAGCTTCTGTCTGCCGAAGATAAAAAGAATTATATCGATGCCATGCTGGCTCTTCCCGATTGCGTGGAAACTGTTATCGGTCAAAAGGAAACCATCCAGTATCTTGCCAGCAAGTTCTACAACGTCAAGGACGTTTTCTATATTGGTCGTGGCGTAGACTATGCCGCTTCCATGGAAGGCTCCTTAAAGCTCAAGGAAATTTCCTATGTTCACTCCGAGGCTTATGCCGCCGGCGAATTAAAGCACGGCACTATCTCCTTGATTGAAGAAGGCACCTTGGTGGTTGCCCTTTGCTCTGTGGATATGCTCTTTGAAAAGATGCTCTCCAACATCAAAGAGGTCAAAGCCCGCGGCGCTGTTGTCTGGGCACTGACCTTTGAAGGCAACACCGCCATCGAAGCAGAAGCCGATCATGTGCTCTATGTACCTCGCACCGTCATGGAATTTGCGCCTTCCTGCATCGTTCCTGCCCTGCAGTTGTTTGGCTACTATGTATCTGCCCTGCGCGGTCTGGACATTGATAAACCCAGAAATCTGGCAAAATCCGTTACTGTTGAATAAGATACAAACCACAAAAAAAGAACTTGAAGCAGCAAAATGCTTCAGGTTCTTTTTTTCTGAACTTTATTTTCACTCGATGATATTGGTGGTCAGATAATCTACACCCCAATTTGCCAGACGTTCTGCATCTTCTTTATTATCGCATGTCCACACATTGATTTCCACATGATTCTCTTTTAATTTTTTCACCATATCTTCCGTAAGATTCGGATAGAGAATGTCCAAATCCATTTGGTTCTCCACCAGTTTTTGGATGAGTGCATCATCACATTCTCCGGTTAAAAACTGCACTTTCTGATGCGGGCATATCGATTTCACTGCTATCAGATTCTCCCAGAAGAAAGAGATAAAGATAACATTTTCTAAATAGTCCTCTTCTCGAATTTCTTCTATAATTTTATGAATATGCTTGGGATCAATTGCATTTTTCAGCTCTAACACTGCCACCTTTTCGTATTTTTTACAAATACGAATATATTCCTTCAAGTTTGGCACACGAAGATCCGTGCGGAATTTTCCGCTGTCATGCACATCTTTGACAGGCAATGCACGAATTTCTTCATAGGTCGTCTGTTCGATGACCTTGTCCACACCTGTCAGGCGCACCAAAGTATCATCATGATAAATCACAAATTTCCCATCTATGGTCACATGCAGATCTGTTTCAATGCCGAAATAACTGCGATTACCGGCGGCAATAAACGCCGCCAAGGTGTTTTCCGTTTCCAATCCGCTCACGCCGCGGTGGGCTATTGCCCTTGTTTTATTGAGGTTTGCTTTTATCGTATTCATGTTATTTTTCTCCTTCTTTATTTATATCCAGCCGAAGTATGGCAGAAAATGTTGAAATAAAGACAACGGCATGAATGATAAAATTGCCGTAGGCTTTCGTTGCTATATCGTAAATCATCCAACATATAGGATTCAACACATACCACCGACGGGAAAGCTTTGGATTTTTTGCCGCAATGGAAAAGGCAAAGCAGACCGCCGCAAGTGCCGAAAAAACATCAACAAAAGAGGAATAGTACAGGAAAGAACACACAAGATATAATCCAACAAAAACGAGAATTACGGGCAGCTTCACTTGCTTTTCTTTTTTTGCCAAAAGAAACATGATCACTGATTGAAGGATTGCAATAAAGCAGATTCCTGCACCGGAGAAGCCACCAAGTAAAAAATAAGTGGATGCCGTCAAAACATTAGCCATAATCTGCCCGACTAAAATTTTCTCCATGGTTTTAAATTGCACCATGAAAACAGCAACCAACGCCGTTAAAATACTAATAGCCTGTGCTATGTAAAACGCCATACAGCTCTACCCCTTCCTGCTGTGATTATAGCACACGTGTGATGGTTTTGTAAAGAAAAACAAATCCATATTTTTTTGTTTTTTATTCGTTAATAAAATCCTTGACAAATAAAAAAAAATCTGCTATAATATTACCCGATAAGGGCCCATAGCTCAGTTGGTTAGAGCATCCGGCTCATAACCGGACGGTCCCGGGTTCGAGTCCCTGAGGGCCCACCAGAAAAAAGCACTTGCGATTGCAAGTGCTTTTTTCAATGATGTTTGCCTGTGGCAAATGATGCCCGCTTCGCTAATGATGTCGGCTTCGCCTAAATGATGTATGGCTTCGCCACATTTTATGGCATACATCGCTTCATTGCTCGTCATACGAGCAGCATCATATTTGCGTTGCAAATGCATCATATCGACGTAGTCGATACATCATTCAACTTTCCACACGCTTCATCTTCACGTTATAAAATAACAGAGAAGCCCATCCCCTTCAGGAATAGCTTCTCTGTTTTTCATTTTATTTAAGCATCAATACCATGCATTTCCTTGCCGTTAATCGTGAATTTCTTCAGCTCCGTCACCGGCTTTTGTGCCGGCAGATTTTGCGTATAACGCTCATCTATAGTATGAAGATAAGATTTCCCCGTCACGGTGATGGTGAAGGTGTATACGCCCGTACTCGGTGCTGTGAAGGGCTGTACATTGGACCAGTAGTCACCGCGCTCGGCATTATACGATTTATTCGTTGCCAATTGCAGCTTGCTGACACGG
>JAFPCL010000032.1 GCA_017390225.1 Clostridia bacterium | reverse complement strand
TTATCCGTCAGGATGCTGGAAACATAAACCGTATCTTCTGCACGGGTTGCGGTGATTGCATCTTCTACGCCGAATTTAGCATCGCCGTATACTGCCTTCACAGAACCATTGGTCATGCTCGGGTTCATGGGAACCAGCTTGCTCTTATCGAATGCAAGGGCAACACCAACAGTGTTGAAGGACAGCTCGTCATGCAGGTAAACACGTGCAACAACGATTTCACCGCCGGGGGTCATATCGCCAACGATTTCTTCATCGTCTACGTTGTAGTAGTCGAAGTAGTTTGCGTATTCTTCCAGAACGATTTCCATACCGGAACCTCTGCTGTACAGAACGGTACCATCGGGAAGATTGATGTATTCCGGAGGAACAACGGTAACGGTGGTGGTAGCAGTCTTGCCTTCATAGGTAGCGCTGATTTCAATCGTGCCGTATGCCTTAGCTGTAACCACATTGCCGGAAAGGGTTGCAATATCATTTGCTTCCATCGTGTAGGTCACGTTGGGCGTTGTGGAATAGCCGTTATTGAGTGCATAGGTTGCAACCAATGTTGCCGTATTGCCGGGTTCGATTTCAGCGGGGTTAGCCGTGATGGTCAGTGTATCTTCTACAATATAGGAGATGGTCACAATACCGATTGCAACGGCTACACCGTTTGCATCCTTTGCAGTGAAGTTGACAGAATCATGGAAAGAGCCTGCCTTCTTCTTCAGATCGGGTGTGTAGACACCTTCTGCGGTAACTGTACCGTTGGACAGCTTGTTAGCAGAGAAGTACAGACTTTCAACCGTGTCAAGCTGTGCTTTGGCAAGAGAAAGAACTTCATCATAAAGTTCGATGTCGCCGGTGCAAGCAGCTGCTTTGTTGAGAATGTTACCAAAATCTACGCCTTCGAAGGGAGCAGCTTCGGGATAGGTGATTTCAAATGCTTCTGCAATGGTCATTTCATCGGGGGTAACAAGACCGGTGAACTGGTTGATAGCCTTACCCTTATTGATCCAGTTGGTCTTGTAGGTCAGCTTCAGTTCATCGTCTTCGCCGCCGTAGAAGTCAAGAACAGATTCATCGATAACAGCGGTGCTGTCGGTCTTAGCAAACAGGAAAGACATAACCTGAACGGTTTCGCCATCTTCCAAAACCGTAGAGCCACCGGTAGAACCGATGCAGCCGTAGATAAAATCAGTACCAAATTTGTCGGTTAAAATATTGGAAACATAAACCGTATCTTCCGCACGCGTTGCAGTGATTGCATCTTCTACGCTGAATTTGGAATTACCATAGGTTGCTTTTACAGAACCATTGGTCATGCTCGGGTTCATGGGAACCAGCTTGTTCTTATCGAATGCAAGGGCAACACCGACAGTATTGAAGGACAGTTCGTCGTGCAGGTAAACACGAGCAACAACGATTTCGCCGCCGTGGGTGGTATCGCCAACGATTTCTTCATCGTCTACATTGTAGTAGTCGAAGTAGTTTGCATATTCTTCCAGAACAACTTCCATGCCAGCATCTGCCGTGTAAAGAGCGGTCTTGCCGTCGGGCAGATAAATCACTTCGGGAACAGGAACGTTCACTGCAATTTCATCGCTGAGGCCGTTATAAGTTGCGGTAATAATGGCAGTACCGAAATCCACACCGGTCAGCACGTTGCCATTCAAAGTAACAGCGGCACCTTCTACACTGTATACAGGATCTACCGATACGGCATATCCGTTATCCATGGTGTAGCTTGTTGTAATGGTTGCCGTTTCGTTTTTCACAATGGAAGCATTGCTTACGGAAACAACAAGGCTTGCGATTACTTCATAAGAAACTGTCACAGTGCCTCTGCCGATGATGTTGTTTTTCGCATTTCTGGCATAGAAGGTTACGGTATCGTTATATACACCGGGTTCGGTTTTCTGTGCAGGCGTGTAAACACCCTGTGCGGTCACCGTACCGTTGGAAATGCCTGCTGTAACAAAGGTAACGGAAGCAGTATCTTTCATTACGTTCTTTGCGGCAATCAGCATTTCGGTGCTCAGATTTGTTGCACCCTTGTTGGCTACGGTCTTCTCGCCCAGCTTGCCCATGTCTTCACCGGCATTAACGGTAAGAACAGCCGTGCCCGTCTTGGTTACATTATTTTCCGTGTAGGTTACGGTGATATCGGAAACACCGCCGCCAACAGCTGTAATCGTAGTGCCGTTGACCTTTGCAACATTTGTATCGGAAGAAGCCACGGCAGTGGGAGCAACGGTTGCGCTGGTGCCGTCACCAAAGTGTGCAACAGCAGAAACTTCCGTAGTAGTGTTGATTTCAATAATATCGGAAGCAAGCTTTGCTTCAACAGATACAAGCTCGCGGGTAACGGTGACTGCCTTTTCTGCCGTAGCGGAAGCGACAGAAGAAACCGTTACATCCGATTCAACGTTTTCTTTTCTTGCCACACCTGTCGTAGAAGCTGTATTGGTAGCTTCGCAAGAATAGGTATAAGCACCCAACGCTTCCGTTGCAGGAATTGTGTAGGTACGATTGTTAGCACCGTCAATTGCCGTGCCGTTTTTGAACCACTGATAGGACATTGTGCCGTTAACAGCTTCTGTTTCGCAAGTCAACATTGCTTCCTGACCAAATGCCACAGTGTCTGCACCTGTGATGGTAGCAACCGGCTTGCTTGCAGCAGCTGCCGCAAACTTACGAATTTCGGAAATTTTGCTGCTGCCGTCGTTGAACTGTGCTTCTACCAAAACATAGGCTTCACCGTTGATGGCAACATCTCCACCCTCTTTGTTGGTGATGCTGAATTCCTTAAAGCAATTGTAAAAGGGCATATCATTAACTTTCAGGCTTTCAGCGGATACGCCGTAGGGAGCATAGAATTTGTCGGAATCGCCGGCATCGGTTGTTGCATACTTATAACCATCAGCAAGCCCCGAAGCATTTGTCTTGAGAACATACTCATACTTGGAGGTGGAAACATCTTCGCCGCCAACATAGACATTCAGTGTCTTTATGCCCCAATAGGAAAGACCCCAAGCACCAATATAGATCTTATCGCCTTCCTGATAGCAGGTTGCGGCTTCTGCGGTGTTTTTGTTCATATTGTCCACAACAAAAACGTCGAGATAGGCAGAGCTTACGGCATTGGCGCTGTCGTAGGCATTAATTCTGTAGAAACCGGTTGCGTTCGGGTCGTTGTATCCGATTGTCGTATAACCGAATCCGTCTGCCTGCGGGGTGTGTGCTTCCGTTTCTTCACGCAATTCCACATAATGCGTACCGTAGTAGGCCGTGGACAGATTGGTGCCGCCGGCACCATGATCGGATGTGCCGTGGACAGCATCCACAAAGATAACCTGGTTTGCACCGGTAACTCTGTAGTTCAGATTAAAGGGCTTGTTAAAGTCAACCACGTGATACGTATATCCATTATCCGTGGAATACAAGTCCGGCGTGCCGGTTGTAATGTCCATCCTTTCGACCGCCGGGGCTGCATATACTGTCGGCATCAATGCGAAAAGCATAGAAAATGCCAAAAGCAATGCAAACATTTTTTTCATTTTGCTCATTTTTTCTACCACTCCTTTTAAAAATCATTGTATTTATTATAGCATAATTATTAGCTCGGTGTCAATGAAAAAATCGAAATAACGCATAAAAAAATATGTGCTTTCCCACTTTTCCCCTGAAAGTATCGGAGATAAATAAAAAATCCGTGGCAATCACGGATTTTTTATCAATATGTTTTTTGCTTCTGTGTCTACATACTTGTTAATTTCATATAAAGCAGTGCCGTAGCTTCTGCATCGCACCATGCACGGTGGGCACTCTGTTGCGAAATCCCAAAACGCTCTGTCAGCATGGTCAGTTTATATCCGGGCAGTCCCGGCAGTTTTTTTCTTGCCAATGCCAAGGTGTCTACCACGGGATTGGTCAAGGTTACCCCCAACCGGCCTGCTTCCCTCACCAAAAAACGACTGTCGAATTTTGCATTGTGGGCAACCAATGGAAGCGCGCCGCAGAATGCCAGAAATTCCGGCAAAATCGACTCAATCTTCGGTTCGTTTTTCACCATTTCATTGGTAATTCCCGTAAGATCTGCGATAAAATCCGAAATTTCCATGCCGGGATTGACCAGTCGGTTATATCGCTCGCAGATTTCTCCGCCGATGACTTTCACGGCACCAATCTCCGTAATTTTATCGGATACGCCAAGACCTGTGGTTTCAAAGTCAAAGCATACAAAGTCCGTGTAGCCGTCTTTTGCTCCCACGTGAAGCCCTACGGGACCGTTTTTCCCCGCCACACGATCTACTTCTGCTTCCACTTTGTCCCGATATACTTTTTTTGCCGGTGTGTATATGTACTGTTCTGAAACTTTCGTACGTGTTTCCGCCAAAGCCCGATCCAACTGTTGGACTAATTTTTCTGCCACTTGCTTTTCCGCTTCACGGTCGATGGCAACACTATCCCGATATTCCTTGGCTTCCGAAAGCCCTTTTTCCAAAACGGCAATGGCTTCTTCTCCACGACGAAGACGCAACAAACATTCGGCTCTGTCTGCCACGGAAAGAAGATCAAAAAATTCCGTTGTCAGCTTTTCCGTAAGGAGAAGTGCTTCCGTGAGCTCATACTCTGCCATGAGGCCTTTCACCAAGCCCCGCGCCGTATAAATATATCTTTTTTCATTTTCAAAAGGTCCTAAAAGATACTCTCTTGCCTCTTGATTGAATTGTGGACGAAATGTCGCCCCTTTGTTTTTCCACGCCTGCACACGGAAAAATTTCAAATCAAAAGCCGGATACTGTGCCGCCAGTGAAAGCACGGCATCGGCGGCATCCGCTTTGGAAACAAAAGAGCACACATATTCTCTGAGCTTTTGGTTTTCCGTTTGCGTACCCGTGTGGCGAAGAAGCTGTGCCAGAATTTCTTCCAGCTTCTGCTTCGAAAAGCACTTTTCACACATCAAACCATTTGAATATTGGTTACAAAATAAGCACATAGTCTACCTCACTTTAAAAAAAGCTTTTGAATGTCCGAAACTGTGACATACAGGGCAAGGAGCATTAAAAGCGCCAACCCTGCGGCATGAAAAGCCGCTTCAAAGGCGGGTTTGATTTTCTTTTTGGTGATACCTTCCACAGCGGCAAACACAATTCTTCCCCCATCCAGTGCCGGAAGAGGAAGCAGATTGAATATACCGAGATTCACACTGATGAGTCCCATCATATTTAAGATGGAAAGCACCTGTTCCCGTACTGTTTGGGTCATTTCAGAAACAGAATCCACTGCGACAACAATCCCGACAGGCCCTGACATATCAGACAAACCGACTTTGCCCGTAAACAGCCATTTGAGCGACAAAATTACGCATTTTGCACTGTAGAGTGTATCAAACCACGCATTTTTCAGTCGAGATCCGATTGTGTGTTCTTTGTATGTGATATAAAAACCTAAAGTATATCTTTTCGTTTCCTCTTCCCAAGCCGGCGTAATGGTCTGTGTTATTTTCTCTCCGTCTCTTTTCACGGTTATCTCGATGGGAGAACCATCTGTGAAGCCAAGAAACAGATTGATATCATCAAAATAATGGATATTTGTATTATCCATCTTCACAATGCGGTCGCCTTTCAAAAAGACAGATTCCGCCATGGGTGAATCGGGAATGATTTCTCCGAGCTCCGAAGAATAATACCCGGGCACAAAGCAATTGATGATTAAAAAGACAATCAAGGCAAGTACTATATTCATGGTTGCCCCTGCCGCTAAAATTGCTATTTTTTTAATGGGTTTCTGCTTTGTGAAGGCACGTTCATCCTCGGAGTCGCCGTCTTCGCCTTCAATCTGGCAGAAGCCGCCGATGGGAAGCGCACGCAGGGAATACTTGGTTTCCCCTTTGCCCCAGCCTAAAATTTTCGGGCCCATGCCAATGGCAAATTCATTAACTTTCACATTGCATTTTTTCGCTGTGATAAAATGCCCCAATTCATGCACAAAAATCATGATAAGAAGCATCACGATCGTCCATACAACACTCATTTACTCGCCGTCTTTCTAAAAAAATATGATTTAAAGGCAAACGGAACGACATATTGTCGTTCCCATGCTATTATTATATCCGTTTTTTCGCTGAAAATTCTTTTGCCCATTGGTCTGCTTCCAAAATATCCTGCAACGTGGGATTTTGCATGTTTGTGAAATTTTCCATGGCGTTTTCCACGATTCTCGGAATATCCAAAAATCCGCACTCCCCTTTTAAGAATGCGGCAACTGCCGACTCATTGGCGCCGTTTAACACCGCCGTCATGGCACCGCCCTCTTTTTTGGCACGAATAGCAAGCGCAAGGCAAGGAAATGCCTGCATGTCGGGCTTATCAAAAGTAAGTGCCGCGATATCGAAAAAGTTCAGCGAATCGCCCGAAAACTTGGTGCGTTCGGGATAAGAAAGTGCAAAGCTGATCGGCGTACGCATATCGGGCGCACCCAACTGTGCAATCACGGAATTGTCTTCAAATTCCACCATAGAATGAATAATGCTCTGGCGATGTACCAGAACTTCTATTTTATCAGGGGAAACGCCGAACAAGTGACAAGCTTCAATTACCTCCAAGCCCTTGTTCATCAGCGTAGAACTGTCAATCGTAACCTTTTGCCCCATGTCCCAATTGGGGTGCTTGAGTGCATCCTGTGCCCGTACCAAAGAAAGCTCTTCTTTGCTTCTTCCGAAGAAGGGGCCGCCCGATGCGGTGAGCAAGATTTTTTTAATGGTGTGCCCGCCCAAAAGGCACTGAAAAATTGCACTGTGTTCGCTGTCGACAGGGAGAATCTTCACGCCCTGTTCTTTGGCAAACGCCATGACAAGATCGCCTGCCGCAACCAGCGTTTCTTTGTTGGCAAGGGCAATATCCATGCCCAGTCCAATTGCCGTGATGACCGGCAGGAGCCCGGAAATTCCCACCATGGCGGCAACAGCAAGATTTGCTCCGCAGACAGATAGCATCTCTGCAATGCCTTGCTCCCCGGACAGCACCGTTACCGAAAGATCGCTGACACGGGTACGCAAGGAAGCTGCAGCTTTTTCGTCTGCCATGCAAACAACCTTGGGATGAAATTCACGGATTTGCTCTTCCATCAACTTTTCATTGCGATTGGCACAAAGTCCGCATATTTCGGCAGGAAATCCCTGCCGCACTATATCTAAGGTTTGGGTACCGATGGAACCGGTAGAGCCCAAAATAACAAGCTTTTTCATTTGATCACCTTTTATGGTTTTTGCTTTTATTATCTACAAATTACATCAGCCACAAGAAAACGACAAAGCACGGTGCAACAAACACAATACTGTCGAATCTATCCATTACGCCACCATGTCCGGGCATAATCGTTCCATAATCCTTGATGCCGAAATCTCTTTTAACGGACGAGAACGTGAGATCGCCAAATTGGGATATCACGCCGGCAAAAAAGCCGAATCCCAGTGCCATGGGAAGTGAAAAATCGCTGTAACCGAAAGCAAAATACAAAACAGCGTATAAAATTGCACCGCCGAGCACACCGCCCAGCACACCGCCAATCGACCCTGCCACGGTTTTTTTAGGGCTCAAAACAGGGCACAGCTTCTTTTTTCCGAAAAACTTTCCGAAGAAATATGCCAAGGTATCCGGTGCCCAAGCACAAGCAAAAATGTAGTAAATCAAAAAATGTCCGTCGGAAAAGCTCCGCACATAAGGAATGGCACTGAAAAACAAAGGAAGCATAACCGAAATCATAAATGTAAGTACCACATCTGTGAAATGAACAGTGCCGTATTTCAAAACACATACCATGCATGAGAACAAAAATCCGATAAAAAACAGGATATACGTGCCGTTCCAGTCCATGGGCAATATATTTTCCATGCATGCCATGGTAAGACCTGCGAAATAAAGCCCCAAAACAGGAAGCACGCTCTTTTTTGTCAAGTTTAAAGCACGATACATCTCCAATAAACCGATGACCGCTACCAATGCCACGCCAATCTGCAAAACGATCGGTGGCGAAAGTGTGACGGAAAACAAAACCGCCAAACCAACAATGCCGGAAATTACCCGTTTCATGAACCTCACCTCGACTTTATACCCCGCCGTATCTGCGGTTTCTGCCTTGATATGCTAAAATGCAGTCTACCAGATCCTTTTCCGAAAAATCCGGCCACAGAATATCAGAAAACCAAAATTCTGCATAGGCACACTGCCAAATCAAAAAATTACTGAGACGATATTCTCCGCTGGGACGCACGATCAAATCGGGGTCCGGCGAAAGATATGTGTCCATATGGGCAGACAGGGCGGCATCTGTTATATCCTCGGGGGAGATTCCGCCCTCTGCCTCTTCAACCATTTTCTTTACGGCGCGAACGATTTCATCCCGTCCGCCGTAGTTGAGCGCTAAATTGACAATCATTTTTTTACGGTCTTTTGTGCGCTCCATTAACTTATGAACTTCTTCCTGCAAATCCGGGGCAAGTCCGGTCAAGTCACCAATGACGTTGATGCGAACATCCTTATGCTCGATTTTGCGAAAACCGGTTTTCAAATAATCGCGCAAAAGCTGCATAATCGTGTCTACTTCCTGTTTCGGACGCTTCCAGTTTTCCGTGGAAAAAGCATAGAAGGTCAGATGCGGAATCCCGATGTCGCCCGCTTTTTCGACAATACGTTCAAAAACCTTTGCCCCTTCGGCATGACCAAAGGTGCGCGGCTTTCCTCTCTTTTTTGCCCATCTGCCGTTCCCGTCCATAATAAAGGCGATATGCTGGGGCAGATTGTTTTTATCGATCAGATGTTCTCCGGATGTTGCCATGATATGCCTCCATTACAGCTCCAAAATTTCCTTTTGCTTCTTTTCAGACATTTTTTCCGCTTCAGCGATCATTTCATCAGTGATTTTCTGGATATCCTTTTCAATACCCTTCATATCATCTTCTGTAATCAAACCATCTTTCTTCTGCTTCTTGAAAGCTTCCATCGCATCACGACGCACGTTACGAATGCCAACCTTTGCATCTTCGGTTTTTTTCTGCACGGTCTTTACATGTTCTTTTCTGCGTTCTTCCGTGAGCGGCGGAAACACAAGACGAATGGATTTACCGTCATTCTGCGGATTGATACCAAGTTCCGACTTCAAAATTGCCTTTTCAATTTCTTTCAGCACGGAAGCATCCCAAGGCTGAATGAGAAGGGTGCGCGGATCCGGAACGGAAACAGTGCCCACCTGTGTGATAGGAGTTTGTGTGCCGTAGTAGTCCACAAAAACACGATCCAAAGAAGCCGGCGTGGCTCTGCCGACACGGATGGCATCCAGTTCTTCCTGGAAGTATGCCAATGTTTTGTTCATACGGTCTTTGATATCTTTGTAATCTGCCATAATATTCAATCCTTTCAATAATATTTTATTTAGACACAAGCGTACCGATCTTTTCGCCGGATACGGCACGAATGATATTTTCAGGGTCATGCAGTCCGAACACATGGATCGGAATGTTGTTTTCCATGCAAAGAGAGGTTGCGGTGGCATCCATAACACCTAAATTGCGAGCGAGCACTTCGCTGAAGGAAATCGCATCGAAACGCACGGCATTCGGATTTTTTTCAGGATCGGAATCATAAACCGCATCCACACGCTTTGCCAAAAGAATAATTTCTGCACCGATTTCTGCCGCACGAAGTGCTGCCGCCGTGTCGGTGGAGAAGAAGGGATTGCCGGTGCCGCAGGCAAACACAACAATTCTGCCTTTTTCCAGATGACGAACGGCTCTGCCCTTAATAAACGGCTCTGCAAATTGACGCATTTCAACGGCAGACATCACGCGTGTTGCCGCCCCTTGCTGCTCCAATGCATCTGCCAGAGCCAGCGCATTGATGGAAGTTGCCAGCATACCCATATGGTCGGCACGGACACGATCCATTTTTTCGCCGGTACGACCTCTCCAGAAATTACCGCCACCGACTACAATGGCAACCTCCGTTCCCATCTTTGCAAGCTCGGCAACCTTTTCGCATACAGCAAACACCGTATCCTGATCGAGACCGAATCCGGCATCCCCTGCCAGGGCTTCACCGCTGATTTTTAAAAGTACACGTTTATATTTGGATTGCATGTAACTTCCTCCTTATTTTTTTATATGCAAAAAAGGGCACACTATACCTAAGGTTAGCGTAGCCCTTTTTTGTAAATCGTGTTATTTTACGAGACTTGCAACCTCAGCTGCCAGGTCATCATTTCTCTTTTCCAGACCTTCGCCCTTTTCAAAGCGAGCGAATGCCTTAACAGCAATGCCGCCCTGCTCTGCAAGATATGCCTTAACCTTCTTTTCGTCATCTTTGATGAACATCTGTTCCAGAAGGCAAACACGGTCATAGAATTTACGGATACGGCCAACAACCATTTTTTCAACAACAGCGGCGGGCTTTCCTTCTTCCAATGCCTGTGCGGTCAGGATTTCTTTTTCATGTTCTACAACTTCAGCCGGCACATCTTCGATAGCGATGTAGTCGGGAGAATAAGAAGCAATCTGCATTGCAACGTCTTTACCGACAGCCAGAGAAGCATCGGAAGCCGGAGCATCCAGAAGAACCATAACACCGATACGACCATTGTCATGGTTGTATGCGGCAACGGTGCCTTCATAACGAGCAAAACGACGAATGTTCATGTTTTCGCCGATCTTTGCAATCTTTTCGGTCAGAGCATCACGAACAGTACCACCGGTGATGTAAGCAGTGTCCAAAAGAGCTTCCACATCAGCGGGGTTTTCTTTTGCGATAACCAAAGCTACGTTCTGAACCATTTCCATGAATTCAGCGTTCTTTGCAACGAAATCGCTTTCGGAGTTTACTTCGACCATAACGCCGATACCGTCTGCAACGTAGGTATAAACAATACCTTCAGAAGCAATACGACCGGACTTTTTGGTAGCGGTAGCCAGACCTTTTTCACGCAGATATTCGACAGCCTTGTCCATATCGCCGTTGGTTTCGGTCAGAGCACGCTTGCAATCCATCATACCGCAACCGGTACGTTCACGCAGTTCTTTAACAACAGCAGCAGTAATTGCCATTTGAATCAATCCTTTCAGGTTTATTTAATTATTCAGCATCCTGTGCTTCGGCGGGAGCCATCTGTTCGCCCTGCTTGGCTTCCAAGACAGCATTTGCCATGGTGCTTGCAATCAGATTGACAGCACGGATAGCATCGTCGTTGCCGGGAATGACATAATCGACTTCATCGGGGTCGCAGTTGGTATCAACAATAGCGACTACCGGAATCTTCAGCTTGCGAGCTTCAGCAATGGCATTCTTTTCCTTACGGGGGTCAACAACAAACATAGCACCGGGAAGACGCTTCATGTCTTTGATACCGCCAAGGTTTTTCTCCAGCTTTTCCATTTCGAGCTTCAGTTTGGAAACTTCCTTCTTGGGAAGCAATTCAAACGTGCCGTCTTCTTCCATGGTGTGCAGCTGTGCCAAGCGTTCGATACGCTTCTGAATGGTCTTGAAGTTGGTCAGCATACCGCCGTACCAGCGAGCATTAACGAAATATTCACCGGAACGGATTGCTTCATCACGGATTGCATCCATTGCCTGCTTCTTTGTGCCGACAAACAGAATGCTTTCGCCGTTTTCAACAACGGAACGAATGAATGCATATGCTTCTTCTACCTTCTTGACTGTTTTCTGCAGGTCGATGATATAGATACCGTTACGTTCGGTATAAATATACTCGGCCATTTTGGGGTTCCATCTTCTGGTCTGATGTCCGAAATGAACACCTGCTTCCAAAAGTTGCTTCATAGCAATAACTCCCATGTAAATACACCTCCAAATCAGTTGATCCTCCACACGGCAACCATCCCAATGGACACTACAGAGGTATGCGCCATGTGTGCGTAATCAAAACGGAATTATAGATTTTTCCGTTCAATAGTAAATATTATCACACTATTTTATAAAAAGCAAGTCTTTTTTTGAAAATTTTTCTTTTTTGTGCAAAACTGTTAAAAGCATAGTCGAAATCATGTTGTTTTTAAAAATTCAAGAATAACCATCATCTAAAAAGTTTGTTTTTTCGCAGTTCTTTCTGGTTATTGCATCCACAAGTACGACATTAAACGTATGTTCCTCCATTGTATAACACCCAAAAATAAAACAACCCTGAATACAATAGCCCCGCATAAATTCCTCCTAATACAATTCTCCAAAAAACAGGCATTTTTTTATTGGAAGGCTTAATAAATACCTCTCCCACAATAATTGCCGTTAAAAAGAAAAGCATACTAACTGCGCTCCAATAAAAATTACCATCGTTTTTCCGAAGTCCACTTTCGTGAAAGAAAATTTTATAAATATTGGCTATAGCAAACGAACTCCAACAAACAATTTGAATTTTCCAATTTGTTTTATGATAAACAAGTAAAAGAATCATTCCAATAACAACAAACACAGACGAACGACATAAAGCACCCAACACATCCACGACTTGCTCATATGACCAAGTCGTTTTAATATATATGTTTGAAGTCTCTCCGTCCAAGGCCCCACTCTTTGAATATAGTTGAATATACTGAAAAAGAAAAATTGGAATTATCACAAGATTGCTCGCTCCCAATTTCAATAAAAAGCCAAAGTTTTTTCCTCTTTTTTCAATTAACTCAATACAAAAGAGTATGCACATCGCCGGAAGGAACACAGCCAAAAATGTTGGCTTTATCCACATCGCAAAAAAAGTAGCAATTGCATTCAAAACTATGTACTTTCCCGTTTTTTTTCCTTCTGAATAATTTCTGAAAGCCAAGCATGTGAAAAGGACAACACAAATACTACATGGGCGAAGTAATGTCATGGTTGTGTTATGCCAAACATTCGCATAACTGGTACGAAGATATCTTGAAAAAAACGCTGTAACATAAATCGACGCAAGCGAAAAGAAATACACCCATTTATTTGGTCGTATTCGATACAGTTTTGTGTACGAATAACACATCAATAAAACAGAAGCTCCGTTGCACAAACTCAAGAAAACAGTCCATATAGATAGAGTAACATACATATTCTCTCCTGTAGCCGAATGTAGCCCTTCGATCATATAACTCAAAAGAGAATAACTCAAGCCCGGATGTTTCGGTTCAGATAGATTCCACATAACATGAATATGAAGATCCGAACTGAAATCTTCCGGAAACCACAACTGATTCCAAGCTAAAATACCACTCGTCACCATACTGACAATCAATAAAACTATGAAAATCCATCTCCAAATGTCAAATTTCAAACTCTTTTTATTATCCATTTCAGATTCTCTCCATTCTGTTGCAAACAAATGTAATCTTTGCTTTGACTGTTTCCGTTTTGGTCTTCACAAAATATGCTTTCCTTTTTCTAATACTTCTAAAACCTTTACTTCTCTTATAGGAATATTTTTCTCTTTGGCATAAGCAATGATATAACCTGCATTTTCCGCCATTTGACAGCAATTGCCCGTTACCCGATAGGATGCCATGGCATCGCGGCTTCCCGAGATGCACCGCCCGGCAACCACAATGCCGTCCCAACCTTTGGGAAGCAGTGCACGCATGGGAATCTGATACGGCTTTACATTATAATATCTTTGTCCTTTGTTTGCTTTTGTATGTACATCCACATTAAATGTGGCATCGCAAACGCCGTCGGGGAATTGCGTGCCTTCCAGAATATCCTCCGTTGTCACCGTGTAATCCCCGATAATGCGGCGGGATTCACGCACGCCGAGCGTGGCGGAGGAGGCAATCAATTCCAGACAACCAAGATCCGCATCGTGCTTTTTAAGTGCCTCAAAAGCTTCGATCATCTGCTTTCTGCCTTCAATATTTGCCTCTGTGATATCTTTGGCGGACAAGGGATTATAGTTATACATATGCGTAAACTGCACCACACCGAAACGCGTGTCCGGCACCGGGATCAGATACGGTCTTGTAAACGGAATCGACAAGCCTTCTTTTTCGTAGGCATGATTGAGGTTTTCAAAAATCATACCGCCGTTTTTCCATTTTTCGGGAATATTTCCGACCAGAAACATCAGCGTCATGGCTTGACATTCGGTGTAATCGCCGTCCTCACCCACGACAAACTCGCAGCCCGCATCGGCGGCAACCGCTCCGTCACCGGTACAGTCCATAACCACATCGGCAAGATATGCGCTTCTGCCTTCAATATTTTCCACCACCACACCCGTCACGCGATTGCCTTCGGTGATGGTTTTTGAGAATGTGGTATTAAACAGCATATCCACACCCAGCTCCTGCATGGTTCTTTCCAAAATAGCTTTCATGTATTCATAATGAAAGCTCATATTTGCAAATCCGCCCCATTTGTTTTTTTCTTTGAGCCGGTCTTTCAATTCTTTGATAAATCCGTTTTTATTGGCATGGTCAAACAAGGGATTCATAAAGCCAATGGTCCAGGCACCGCCCAGGCAATTAAATCGGTCTAAAATCAAGGTTTTCAGCCCTTTTTCGCCACAAGCGCGAGCCGCACCGCAGCCTGAAGGGCCTGCACCCACGATAATGACATCATATTTTCCCTTAACCGGTGTTTTTATTGTTTCCGTGATAAATTCCATTACTTTTCCTCCACCTTTTCTATCATCTGCAAAAACTCTTCCTCCGTAATAACCGGAATGCCCAGTTCCTGTGCCTTGGCAAGCTTACTTCCCGCCTTTTCCCCTGCCAGTACATAGGATGTTTTCTTGGAAACGCTGCCGCTTGCCTTGCCGCCATGCTTTTCAATCAGCGCCGCTGCCGCCGCTCGTTCCATCGTAGGCAGCGTACCCGTCAGCACAAAGGTCTTGCCCAAAAAAATCTGCGGCACATCGGCGTTTTCCTCCGCTTGCATTGTAAAGCCAACGGCTTTGAGCTTTTCAATCAGCTCTTTATTTTTGGGCTGCGTGAAATATTCCAATATATAATCTGCCGTAATAGGTCCAATATCCGAGAGAGAAGAAAGCGCTTCTCGGTCTGCCGCCATAACCTCCTCCATCGTCGGGAATGCTTTGGCAATAATCTTTGCCGCCTTTTGCCCAACCTGACGAATACCCAAGGCATACAGCACTCTGTCCAAGCTTTGGGTTTTGGATTTTTCCAAAGCGGCAAGAAGCTTTTGTGCCGAGCGGTCGCCTAATTTTTCTAAAGAGGACAAACTGTCTTTTTCCAATGCATAAAGATCTGCCGCCGAGGCAATCAACTTTTGCTCGAGCAGCTGCTCTACAATCGCTTCTCCCATGCCGTCAATATCCATGGCATCACGGGACACAAAATGCAAAATATTTCGAAACAGCTGTGCCGGACAGGCACTGTCCGTGCATCGCACGCCTGCGCCGGATTCATCCCGTGCCGTGAGCGCACCGCAGACAGGACAAACTTTCGGCATTTCATAAGAAACTGTATCTGTCGGGCGTTTCTCAAATAAAACACGTGCTACCTCGGGAATAATATCCCCTGCTTTCTGAATCAGCACACTGTCACCTACACGCACATCTTTTTCTCGGATATAATCGGCGTTGTGGAGTGTTGCACGGCTGATGGTACTGCCGGCAACACGCACCGGCTCCAATTCCGCCACAGGGGTCAGAATTCCCGTTCTGCCGACCTGCACGGTAACGCCTATCACTTTCGTTTCCTTTTGTTCCGGCGGATATTTGTATGCCATCGCCCAGCGAGGTGCCTTTGCCGTTTCGCCCAAGACGACTCTGTCGGCAAGGGCGTTGACCTTCACGACCGCTCCGTCGATATCAAAATCCAATGTGCCGCGTGTTTCGCCCAGTCTTTCAATCTCATCAAAAGCCGCATGGATGTTGTCCACCGTCCGATAGGAAGGCACAACACGGAAGCCCAGCTTTTTCAGATAGTCCAAACCTTCGGTATGCGTGGGCGGCATTTCCCCTTCCATACTTTGAATATTAAAAATATAAATAGACAAATTTCTCTCCGCTACGATTTTCGGATCGAGCTGACGAAGTGTACCTGCCGCCGCATTGCGCGGATTGGCAAAGCGCGGCAATCCTTTTTCTTCCTGCCGTTCATTGAGCTTCAAAAAAGATGCCAGTGGCATATAAACCTCGCCGCGCACGGTAATCGTCACCGGCTGTGTGAGCTTCAAAGGAATGGCACGAATGGTCTTTAAATTCTGTGTGACCTCTTCGCCCACTTCGCCGTCGCCGCGGGTAGCACCGCTGACGAGCACGCCATTTTCATATACAAGTGCCACGGAAAGTCCGTCAATCTTATATTCTACATCATACACCGTACCACGCCCCAGTGCCTTTTGCACACGGCTGTCAAAAGCAACCAGTTCTTCTTTTGAAAACACATCGCCCAAACTTTTCAGCGGTACACTGTGTGTAAAGGACACAAACCCCTCTGCCGGCGCACCGCCGACACGCTGTGTGGGAGAATCCGGTGTAATGAATTCCTGGTTTTCTTCCTCCAGAATTTCCAGTTCACGAAGCATCATGTCATATTCTCTGTCGGAAATTTCGGGATTGTCTTCTACATAATAGCGATAGCTATGGTAATTGAGCCGATCTCGGAGTTGATTGATTCTTTCCGCAATTTGCTTTTTATCCATATATTCCTCACATCATGCTTTGTCTGTGGATGCTGTCATACAGGGGGGAGAACCCTTCTATATAAAGTTCCATCGCCAAAAGCACCGTTTCCGGTTTTAAATTTCTTTCGTTGCCGGCGGACAACTCCATCACCAGTTCGCCGTTTTCTTGTTTTATTGCAAAGATATCTTGCCGAATATCCGTGTTTTTAATACCGCTTTTGGTTCTTTTATCAACCAAAATTTCCGTTTTGCTCATGAAATCCGCCAGTGCATTTGCTTCCACTTCTTGCACGCCTGCCACCCGATACACCGCGCGGGAGATTCCCTTGATGGGACTTTTGGTGTTCGGCGGCACTTGTGTGACCGATACGACGGTGAAACCTTTGGGCATATTATCTTGCAGTTTCTTTAAAAATTCATTTGCAGGCATTTCTTCTTTGAGGGTCAGCTCCATCTTTTCACAAGAAGAGGTCACCCCCGTGGAAAGAGGGAGGGCAAAGCCCATTAAAGGATGGGGATTAAAGCCCTCGGAATATGCCATGGGAAGCTCCGCTCTGCGGATGACGCGGTTCATCACACGAACAAAATCCAAATGCGACACATACCGAACCACGGCTTCTCTGTGATATTCAATGATATACTTAGTGTTCAAAACAGACACCTCCTCCAAAGCAAGCGGCACCGCAACCTGCGCACGCCGTGCGGCAGTCGGGCGTTGTTTCCTCACGCATCGCTTTTTCATATTCATGCAAAAGGAATTTTTTTGTTACGCCGATATCGACAAAATCCCAAGGCAAGATTTCGTCCAATCCTCTTGCCCTTTGATACCAATCGATTGACAATCCGTTTTCCGAAAATGCTTCATCCCACCATTCGGGATGAAAGGTTTCCGACCAAGCATCGAATTTACAGCCTTTTTCATGTGCCGCAAGAAGCACCTTGCCCAAGCGACGATCACCGCGGGCAAAAGCCCCCTCCAGTACACTGACGGTCGATTCATGATAGGTGTAGCGCACGGCTTTGGCACGGATAGAGCCTTTAATTGCTTGCTGTTTTTCCCTGAGAGATGCCATAGAATCCTGCGCCGCCCACTGAAAAGGCGTGAAGGGCTTGGGAACAAAGGAAGACACGCTGATTGTGATACCCAGCCCCTTGGGGCGCTCCGGCTTGGGAATAGAATGATACACATCCACCACACGGCTTGCCAGCTCTCCGATGCCGCGGCAATCTTCTTCCGTTTCCGTGGGAAGTCCAATCATGAAGTATAATTTCATGGAGCTGTAGCCGCCGCGAAAAGCAATTTCTGCCGAGCGCATCACATCTTCTTCCGTGACATTCTTATTGATGACGTTTCTCATTCTCTGGGTGCCGGCTTCCGGGGCAAACGTAAGACCTGATTTTCGCACTTTCTGCACCCGTTGCATCAGCTCCATACTGAAATTATCAATGCGCAAAGAAGGCAGAGAAAGCCCCACCATTTTCGGCTCGGTCAATGCCAAAAGCCCGTCGGTCAGTTCTCTGAGGCGTGTGTAGTCACTGGTGCTCAAAGAGGACATAGACATTTCTTCATAGCCGGTAGCAGAAAGAAGCTTCTGCGCTGTTTTTAAAAGATTTTCCGGCGTTTTTTCCCGCACGGGGCGATAAAGCATTCCTGCCTGGCAGAAACGACAGCCACGGATACAGCCGCGGAACAGCTCTAAAACAGCTCTGTCATGCACAATATCCCCGTAGGGAACAATCAGTTGTTCCGGCGTGAATCCTGTATTGAAATCTTTGATAATACGTTTTCTTACTCTCTTGGGCGCCGCATCGCAGTTGGGCGCAAAGCTTTGAATCGTTCCGTCTTCGTTGTAGACTACGTCATAAAATGCAGGAACATAAATGCCTTCAATTTTTGCTAACTGTTCCAAAAGTTCTCTTTTGGTGCCGCCCGTTTTTTTCCATGCACCATAGGCTTCCAAAACCTCAAGATTCACTTCTTCGCCTTCGCCCATGATAAAAAAGTCAATAAAGGCTGCTAAAGGCTCCGGGTTGCAGGCACAAGGGCCGCCGGCACAGACTACGGGAACATCTTCCCCTCTGTCTTTGGAAAGAAGGGGGATTTTTGCAAGCTCCAACATATTAAGAATATTGGTAAAGCTCATTTCATATTGCAAAGTAAAGCCCAAAAGGTCAAAATCCCGCACACTGTCGCCGGATTCCAGAGCAAACAGCGGAATGTTTTTCTCCCGAAGCAGTGCTTCCATATCCTCAGCCGGTGCAAACACACGTTCGCACCAGGTGTCGGGACGGCTGTTCATCAAAAAATACAAAATCTGCATGCCGGGGTAGGACATGCCAATCTCATAAGTATCGGGAAAGCAAAAGGCAAACCGAATATCAATTTCTTCTTTATTTTTCATCACACTGCCCCATTCGCCGCCGGTATACCGTGTCGGCTTTTGGACATATCTGAGCAATTGTTCGCGCATAGTTACATATTCCTTCCGAATTGAATTTGATTTTAGTATACAACAAAAAAAAGTTTTTGTCAATTTTAACAAAAAAAATAAAATAAGATATTGCAAAACCAAATGTAATTTGTTATACTTTTATATTATATACAAAAAGGAGTCTTTCGTATGGATAATAACACTTCCCCTAAAAAGAAAGAAAATATTGTTGCCGGAATTTTCGGTGCATTTTTATTTGCTCTTTTATACGCCGTTCTTTGGGTTGTTCTTTTTATGTTCTGGCGTGAGGACGTTTCCCATTGGTCCGCTTTTCTCTGCACATGGGTTTCCTGCACCGGTTATGCCTTTTTGTCTGCCGGAAGAAAATCC
>JAFPCL010000031.1 GCA_017390225.1 Clostridia bacterium | reverse complement strand
TCGCCCGTTTATACCTGTTTCGCTTCCCGCAAATCAGCCACCGCGGAACAAGCTCCGATTGTTCCTACCTCTTAAAAATCTTGTACGGAACGACCCGCGTGTCGTTCCTTTTTTAAAATCTTTGCCGCACATGCAGAAACACGGAAGGACACGCGGGTCCTTCCCTACGGGTGCGTTGTTTTTTTCATGGCAATCGCCGCACCGGTTTCCCCTGAAAATCTTGTACGGAACGACCCGTGTGTCGTTCCTTTTTTTAATTTATCGACGCACCTGCAAGCTTGCGGCCGTTTTATTTGCAATCTGCCGCTTGCAAGTTTTATTTTCCCTCCGCAATTATTATTTATTCTTTGTTCTTTATTCTTTATTATTTAAATTTTTCCATTCAAAAAACATTTCCCGTTTGGTTTGGCGAAAACCGTAAAAACGGCGTGCGCAAGCCCGGCCACGCCCTACGTGTCATCCTCCGTTTTCGGCGTCGTCTAAACCCCAAAAAATCCCACCTATAAAACCAAAGGAAAATCGCAGGAGCGATTTTCCCTCCGAATCTATTATCTATTCTCTATTATTTATTCTCTGCAATATAAAGAGCCCCCGTATCGGACATCCATCCAACACGGGGGTTTTATTAATTTTTTTGGTATAATTATTCAGCTTCGGTTTCAGCTGCTTCTTCCACAACTTCTTCAGCAACTACTTCTTCTGCTTCTTCAGCGGGAGCATTCAGACCGTACTTTTCTTTCAGTTCGTCGAACTTGCCTTCCTCGGTCATACGATCGATGGTAGCATTGATAGCATCCAGAAGATCGGCATTGCCCTTAGCAACAGCGATAGCATATTCTTCAGCAGTCAGAGCTTCATCCAGAATGACAAGACCTGCAAACTGTGCAGAGTAGTTCTTAGCAGGTTCTTCGTCCAGAACAACAGCATCAACCTTGCCGCTTTCCAGATCCATCAGAGCATTAACAGCCTTCTTATAACGAGAAACTTCGGCTGCATTGCAGTTTTCGGTTACATAGATGTCACCGGTGGTGCCTTCCTGAACAGCAACAACCTTGCCTTCCAGATCAGCGGCAGTCGCTACGGTTTCGGAATCTGCATTTACGATGATAACCTGTGCAGCCGTGTAGTAGGGCTTGGAGAAATCAACGGATTCTTTTCTTTCTTCGGTGACACTCATGCCGGCGATGGCAGCATCGATCTTACCGGTGGAAACAGCGGTTACAAGACCGTCGAAGTCCATGTTTTCGATAACGAGCTCTGCGCCCATATCCTTTGCAATTTCCTGTGCCATGTCGATGTCGTAACCAACGATTTCGTTGTTCTCAACATATTCAAAGGGAGCAAATTCTGCATTGGTACCCATGGTGAAGGTCACGGTTTCAGTGGCTTCATCAACGGTGGTTTCGGGGGTAACTTCGGTTTCACCGCAAGCGGCGAACAGGCAGGCTACCATAGCCATTGCCATGAGCAGGGATAAAAACTTTTTCATTTTTAAATCTTCCTTTCAAAATTATTGATTGCATTATATAACCTTTTTTTGTGAAATGCAAGTTTTTTTTGAATTTTCCGCTTTTTCAACGAAAAACCCCAAAAACGTCTTGACTTTTTGTATGCTTTCATATAAAATATGCTGTAAGTTTATACGAAAGGGAAGAATGTATCGTGAAAAAATTTCATTTGATTCTTTTGCTCATTCTTTGCACCTGCTTGTTTGCAGGCTGTAAAACCGTGCAGCGAAAGGATATGGATACGCTTGTGTCGTTGCAGACGCAATTCGCATCCGATATTGCCGCCCGAGAATCGGCTGTGATTGAATTTGAAACTACCGGAGGGCTTGTTTTTAACGCCGGCGCATCCGACGAAAAGTTTAACCGTCGCCTGAACCAGCTGTCCCCCACCTCGGAGGAAGGCAAAGCGGTCACGGCACTGTATGTTGCATACATTGATGCGCAAAATGTTCTTTTTGAAGCACCGTCGGAAGCCAATCTTGCCAAGGTGCAAGCTTCTTATGACACATACCATGCCGAATTTACCGCCCTGTGGGATGAAAACTCCGGCATTGTCGGCTTTGGCCGTGGTTTTGTCTATGAATTCAATCGCAATCTGATTGCAGAAAACCGCTGGCAAGCACTTTTGGAAGGACTTTTGGTCACTTTAGAGGTCACCGCTCTTTCCATCACCTTCGGCACACTTCTGGGCATTTTGTTCTGCCTGATGCGTATCTCTTCCATTAAGGTGCTGTCCAAAGTGTCCGGCGCTTATATCGACATTATCCGCGGCACACCATCTGTTATTCAGCTTCTGATTATCTACTACGGCGTGTTTGCCAGTGTCAATGTCGATAAAATCGTTGTTGCCAGTATCGCTTTTGCCGTCAACAGCTCTGCTTATATCGCAGAGATTATCCGTGCCGGTATTCTTTCTGTCAACAAAGGACAAATCGAGGCAGGTCGCTCCCTGGGCTTTTCCTATGCACAGACTATGCTCTATATCGTGATGCCCCAGGCCATCAAAAACGCCCTTCCCTCTTATGCCAACGAATTTATCACTTTAATTAAAGAAACCGCCATTGTCGGCTACGTTGCCCTCAATGACCTCACCAAGATCAGCAGTATGATTCAGAGCCGCACCTTCTCTCCGTGGTTCCCGCTTCTGTCTGCCGCACTGGTATACTTTGTCATCACCAAGCTTTTGGCAGTTCTTTTCTCTGCCATCGAAAGGAGGCTTCGCAGAAGTGACGCAAGATAACAACACGATGATCGTTGTCAAAAACCTGAAAAAGTCCTTCGGCGATCTGGAAGTATTAAAAGACATCAACGAAACCGTTTCCAAAGGTGAAAAGGTCGTTATCATCGGGCCCTCCGGTTCGGGCAAAAGCACCTTTCTGCGCTGTCTGAATCTGTTGGAACAGCCCACCGGCGGTCATATCTATATCGACGGAGAAGACATTTTAGCCAAAGGCTGTAATGTCAACCTGATGCGCCGTAAAATGGGCATGGTTTTCCAGCAGTTCAATCTGTTTCCGCACCTGACGGTATTGGATAATCTCACCCTGGCTCCTTTAAAGCACAAGCTGTGCACCAAAGAAGAAGCGGTGAAAACCGCCCGTGATCTTTTGGCACGTGTCGGTCTGTCCGATAAAGAAAATGCCTATCCTGCCCAGCTCTCCGGCGGCCAGCAACAGCGTGTTGCCATCGCAAGAGCCTTGGCACTGCATCCACAAATCATGCTCTTCGACGAGCCGACGTCTGCCTTAGACCCCGAAATGGTCGGCGAAGTTTTGGAAGTTATCAAGCAGCTCGCCGACGATGGCATGACCATGGTGGTCGTCACCCACGAAATGGGCTTTGCCAAGGAAGTTGCCAGCCGTGTTCTTTTCATGGACGGCGGCTACGTGGTGGAAGCCGGCACCCCCGAAGAAGTTTTCGATCATCCGCAAAACGAACGCACCAAAGCGTTTTTAGGCAAAATATTATAATTCAGGAGGCATAGCTATGATTCGCGTTACCATTTGGAATGAATTCACTCATGATCAGCCTGCCTATGAAGGCGGCATCCACGGCTATTTAAAGTCGGTTTTAGACACGGAAGAGGACATGGTTGTCAAAACCGCAACCCTCCGAACCGAGCCCATGACCGATGCGCTGTTAAACGAAACCGACGTTCTCTTCTGGTGGGGGCATGCTTCCCATCATGAAGTGCCCGACGAATTGGTAGAAAAAATCCACGACCGTGTTCTGCGCGGCATGGGTCTGATTGTTCTGCACAGCGGTCACCACTCCAAAATTTTCAGAAAGCTGGTCGGCACTTCCGGCAACCTCAGCTGGATGGACGGCGCTAAAGAACGCTTATGGTGCGTGCGCCCTTCTCACCCCATTGCCGCCGGTGTTGCCCCCTCTATTGAGCTTCCCTGTGAAGAAATGTATGGCGAACCCTTCGATATTCCCCAGCCCGATGATCTCATTTACGTCGGCTGGTTCAATTCCGGTCATGTGTTCCGCAGTGGTATCACCTATCACCGCGGCCACGGCAAAATTTTCTACTTCCAGCCCGGTCATGAAACCGACGCGGCATATAAAAATCCCGAAGTGCAGAAAATTATCAAAAATGCCGTACGTTGGACAGCACCCACCAATATGATTGATGCGCTCTCCTGCCCCAACGTATCTTCCTTGGAGGGCTAAACCATGATTCCCGTCATTAAAAACGGCAAGAAGAAAGCACAGCCGTGCTATCCCTTTTCTTCTTTCATATCCTTCCCCGAAAATGTCGGTGGCTTGGAAAAATACCCTTTGCTCCTGTTCCTGCATGGCGCAGGCGAGCGCGGCACGGATGTGGAGCTTATGGCACTGCATGGCCCGTTGAAGCATGCCCAAAACGGCAAGGAATTCCCCTTTATCATTGCCGCCCCCCAATGCCCTGCCGATAACTATTGGACGGCATATATTGAATCTTTAAACACATATCTTGATAATTTGATCGAAGAATACCCCATCGATCCCGATCGGATTTATCTCACCGGCATCAGCATGGGCGGATGCGGCACATGGCAGTGGGCACTTGCCAACCCCGAACGGTTTGCCGCCATTGCCCCCGTCTGCGGTATCGGTATTCCGTGGTACGCCGAACGCCTCAAGAATATGCCCGTGTGGGCATTTCACGGCGAACAGGATGGATGTATTCCGTGCCATCATTCCGTTGAAATGGTCAATGCCATCCATGCCGTTGGCGGCAATGCCCGTCTCACAACGTATCCCGAAATCGGGCATAATGCATGGGATCCTGCCTATGAAAACGAAGAACTGTATCTTTGGCTTCTTTCGCAGAAAAAACAAGGAGAATAAGCTATGAAAAAAACCTATGAAATGACGATTGCAGGGCTTAATCGCGCCCTTCCCCTTTGCCCCTTGAATGAAAAGCTCTCTATCGGTGCTTTTGTCATCTTCGGCGATCCGGAGCTGACCACGGCGGCGGCAAGTGCGCTTCTTGAAAAAGCCCCTGCCTATGATTATATGATTACTGCCGAATCCAAGGGCATTCCTCTGGTGCACGAAATGGCGCGCCTTGCCGGCAACCAAAAATATATGCTCGCAAGAAAAGGCCCGAAGCTGTATATGGACGGCGTTTTTGAAGTTGTTGTCAATTCCATCACCACTGCCAAGGAGCAAAAATTGTATTTGGACGGTGCAGATGCCCGCCTGATGGAAGGCAAGCGCATCCTGATTGTTGACGACGTCATCTCCACCGGCGAATCCCTGCGTGCATTGGAAACCCTCGTTGAAAAAGCCGGCGGCATTGTTGCCGGCCGTATGGCGATTTTGGCTGAAGGCGATGCTATCGCACGGGAAGATATTATTTATTTAGAGCCCCTTCCCCTGTTCACCGCAGAAGGTGAGCCGCTGGCATGAGAAAAATCGCTTTAAAGCTCCGTATTCTCATCTGCGTTGCTGTGGGGCTTCTCACGGGGGCGGGATATCTGGCACTCATTTCTCACCCCGATGCCTATAATGCCTACTGCAAAGCCCTTTCCTTTTTGCCGCAGTTGGTCATTGATTTTGCACTTCCCTTGATTCCGCCTGTGGCTTCCGGGCTTGTCCTCGGCGCTAACAAAAAAGAACGTCGGGATCTTGTGTTTTTCGGCATCGCCATGGTGATTATTTTGGTGCTGTTCACCCTGATGTACACCGCTCGTTTCGGTGGTCTTTTAATGCCCGAATAAAAAAATAAAAAGAGATGCTTTTGATTAAGATGCTATCAAGAGCATCTTTTTTTCTGTTTTTACAGAAATTTCATATTTTTAAAATAAAAAAACTAAAAAAAACACATCTTGCAGTTCTATCCTACTTGTCAGTTTTGACAGAAAGTGATATAATTTAGTGTTGTAATACTATATAATTAGGAGGTTTGTCGGAATATGACCGCAGAAGAGCTTCGCAAGCTTTCCCGAACGGATTTGATGGAAGTTTTAGTTGCACAAATGAAAGAAAACGAAATTCTGCAAAAGCAGGTAGAAAAAGCGAAAAAGCTTCTCTCCGAACGGGAGATTACTCTGCGAGAATCCGGCACCATGGCAGAAGCCGCGATGAAGCTCTGCGGTGTGTTTGAAGCGGCAGATGCCGCCACAAAGCTCTACCGTGAAAACTTAGAAACCGCCTTTTCCCGCTCCCGTGATATGATTCGGGAAGCCGAAGAGAAAGCGGCACAGATAATCTCTGATGCCGAGGAAAAAGCGGCGCAGATAATCTCTGATGCCGAAGCCGCCTCCATGCATCTATCGGAGGACGATATAGCTGATGAAACGTAAAAAAATGATGGGCACGCCGGATATATCCGTTTTGGAATCCGAGCTTGCCCGTGCCAAATACCGCTCCCGTTACCGACGGGTTCTGCGAAGCACGATTTATGCGCTCATCACCGTTGCCGCCGTTGCCGTCCTGGTCGCCACACTGTGGCTTCCCGTCCTGCAGATTTACGGCAATTCCATGACGCCCAGTCTGCATGAAGGAGAAATTGTGCTTTCCTTGAAAACCTCCGAGTTTTCCTCCGGCGACATTGTCGGGTTCTACTATGGCAACAAGCTTTTGGTCAAACGCTGTATTGCCGGCCCCGGCGATATCGTGGATATCGACCGAGAAGGCAATGTGTATATTAACGACGAGCCTTTAGACGAGCCTTATGTTTCGGAAAAAGCCTTTGGCGAGTGTGATATTTCGCTTCCCTACCAAGTGCCGGACGAAAAATGGTTTTTAATGGGCGACCACCGCGGCACTTCGGTGGATTCGAGAAGCACCCTGGTGGGCTGTGTCGCCAAAGAACAGCTGGTCGGGAAAATCGTGTTCCGTGTTTGGCCCTTAAACAAATTTGGAAAAATAGAATAAAAATCATCCTTAATTTTTTTCATGTACATTCATTGAAAGGAGGGTTGTGTTACGAGACAACTAAAGACGAGCAGTATCGCCTCCACTTTGAATACGCATAACAGGCGGAAAAAGCTCTGGTATAAAATCATGAGCATTCTGGCATCCATCGTTGTCTTTTGCACAACCTATGCCTTGATTCTGCCGGCAATCACCATGAATCGAGAGCTGATTTGTACGCTACCCGAGCATATCCATGATGAAGCGTGTCAAGCGGAAGGCTGTGCCTTTATCGAGCATATCCATGAGGATATTTGCTACAAAGATGAAGAGCTCCGTGTGATGACCGCCACCGACGGCACCGTAGATGCCGTCGTGCAGTTCGACAGCACGGCTGAAATTCCCGAAGATGCCATTTTATCGATTTATCGCATTTGGGAAGAAGACGAAGAGTACAATAGCTACTTCCAAGCCGCACAGCAAACGCTTTGCGATGCAGACGAACAAATCAAAGACTTTTATTTATACGATATTGCTTTCTATGTGGAGGACATGGAGATTGAGCCAAAGTCGCCCATATCGGTTCAGCTTTCTTTTTCTGCCGAGCATGGGTTTGACGGTGCTTCCCAATCCGTTGTCCACTTTTTGGATGAAGAGCAGGTAGAGCTTCCTTTAGCGCAAGGGGTAGCCTGTGATGATGCAGGCACCGTTACCGCCACATTTAGCATCGAGAGCTTCTCCCGCTTTGCTGTTGTCACCAAGGACAACATCCCGCAGCTTACGTTCACGGAGAATATGTTCTTCAAGAAGAAGTCCGTCACTACCTCGAATTTAGACAGCTTAGCAGGAAATTACCTCATTGCCCACACCGCCACCACCAACACCGGCGGCGTTGTTCTGCCCTCCATGCGATATGATTTGCTTGGGCAAAGCATGGGCTATGTGGACTCTGCCTCCTCCTATCTTTCCTCCTCGACTCCTGCGACCATCTGGACGTTTTCGCATGCATGGACAAATGCCTATTATATTTCTACGGTGCAAAACGGCACGACGTATTATCTGTGTATCAACGGTTCTAACCTTGGTGTCACAACCGACTATAATGCACGTACCGCCTTCACGGTTTCCGCCGCATCGAATGGCAACATTGGCATCTATGCCGACTGGGGGAGCGACTACTATATCAACAAAAGCGGCAGTGGTCCCAATTTCATCACATGGACACAAGGGCCTTCCGCCGACCCCAACTCCGCACAAACATTATTTACCCCCGTGTCTGCCGTAACCTTCGATGGCACACTGGGCGGCACGGACTATTACGAAAACAACGGCGCAACCTGCGAAATTGTGGAGCTCACAGATGGGCGTGTCACTCTGCCCGATAACAACACGGTTGCAAGACCCGATGCCAAGTACCCATATGCACTCAAGGGCTGGTATGATGTTGTCAACAATATCTACTACGACCGCACGATGCTGGGGCAAACCATCGAAACCAAATCCGGTGCGATTTTCTATGCCGAATGGGAGTCGGCACACTACGATTTCGGTGCGCCCGTCACCGCCGATGGAAAAACGGTCATTGAAAAGCAGATTGACACCTCCAGCTTCATCACCACCCATGTTTTTGACTACAACGATATTTTCAATGTCCAAAGTGCCGTCCGTCTGGCAGACGGCTCCTGGAGCTTGGAGGAATCCGGCAACGACACCTTAAACTTTGTATTTAAAAACTGGGCATACACCGTGGGACAGCTCGGCAGACTTGCCAACGAAAATGCCAACAACGCCGACCACACCACCGGTACGCAAGGCTCCATCGACCACTACAACGGACAGCGCACCCCGGGAATTATCAACGAAGAACTCAGAGAAATCCTCTTTTCTCCCGAAGACGGCATTGGTAAAACCTATCTGGGCACAGGCAATATGCTGTACCAGTATGACACCGACACCGGTTATTTCTATTACCACAACATTAAAAACGCGGCTTCTTATAACCAATCCGAGCAACGGTTCTATGTGTATAACGAGCTGGAAAAGGTAGACCATGCATCCAACTATGCCGACTTCTTGCCCTTCAATGAAGATGCCATTGAATACGATACCGACGGCACACCCATGTATGACGAAAAAGACGGCACCATCAACTACTGGTTTGGTTTCAGCAGTAAAATCCACTTCTATTTGCCCTTTGAATCGGGCAACGATAAAAATGTTTCCTTAAAGGGCGACGATATGATTTTCCGCTTTGCCGGCGACGACGACGTTTTGGTTTATGTCGACGACACTTTGGTGTTAGACCTTGCCGGGGTGCATGATATCACCTACGGCGAAATTGATTTCACCACCCGCAAAATCGCCTACGGTGAACACGGCGCAACCAACACCGGTGGTGCATACGGTATGCCCGGTGTCAATTACGGCGAAGCAGGCGTGACCGTTGAGGATATGCCGGAGCTTTCTGCCGGTGACCATACGCTGACAATTTACTACATGGAACGTGGCTCCAGCTTGTCGAACTGTGCTATCTATTTCAATATGCTCCCGCGCTACGATATGATTATCACCAAGCGCGATTTGGATGATAATCGTCTGCTGGACGGTGCCGTATTCGGTGTGTATATCGACCCTGCCTGTACCGTGCCTGCGACACTCTATCCCAGCCGTGCCGCCAAGTCGGCAGGCGAAGAGCCGAATCATATTTATGAAACCGTCGATGGCGTTGCCGCCTGCTGGGGCTTCCACGCCAACCAGACCTATTATATCAAAGAATTAGAGCCCCCCGACAGCGGCGCATACCCGCGTGCCACGGAAATCATCAAGCTGAACTTCGATGAAAAAGGCGTTGCGACCATGGAGGTTCTGAATCACAACACCACCAACTGGGATTTCGTTCAGAACTATGCGGAAAACACCGCCAGCCATATTGTTTCCTTCACGGTTTACAACCAGGAAACCTCCCATATTGAAATTCAAAAAACCTGGGAAAATGAATTCGGTGTTGCAGAAGCACCGCCTGCCGACAAAGAAATTTCCGTTTCCTTGTATCGCAGTACACAAACCGACTCTTTCTCTGCCATGGGAAGCCAGCAGGTGCATGTGCGCTTTGTGTCCCAGTATTTCGACGATGCTTCCCCTTCGGTCATTGGCAGTAACACCGACCTCGACACCCTCAAAGCTGGGGACTACACGGGCACGGTAACCGTCAATACCGGCAACGGGCTGAATTTCACGCTAAAAACCGGGCTGGATTCTTTAGGCATCTATTCCGTTGCCGTCAACGGAGAACGGCTCACGCCCACCCATATCGAAGCCTACAGCACCACACTGTGCACCGTGGGCGGTCATTCCGACCAGGAACTTCCTTCTCATGCAACGTATCATATTGATAAGGTCACAGAGAATCTCAAAATCGCCGTCACCTTTATCGGCTACACCGACAACAGCGGCTCACTGGCACATATTGTGTTCTTAAACGGCTCGCAGGAAGAGCGAAGCGCAGGATTACCCGCCAATCCCCCGGAGCTTGTGGAAACCGTTATGCTGAACGCGGCGAACAATTGGCATTATCAATGGGATGAGCTTCCCAACGCCGATGTGAACCACAATCCTTATTACTACTACGCCGTGGAAACGCCCACCGATGGCTATGATGCCATCTACATGGCAAACGGCATCATCGTCGGACAAATCAGCATTTCCAATTTAGAGCGAGAGGCCTTCCGTGAATACACGGAAATCGCTGTGGAAAAGCAGTGGAGCGACGGCGCAGAAAACCACACGGCAGATGAAATCGTGTTCCGCTTGATTCGCCACGAGATTGACGAAATGGGCGATCCCGTGCTGGATATAAACGATAATCCCATCACCTCGGTGGTGCAAACGGATTTTGTGCTGAATGCGCAAAACGGCTGGAAGCGCACCATCCCCTCCCTTTTGTGGAAGGTATACGACAACGGCATTGCCGACACACCGACACACATTTATAAATACACCGTAGAGGAAGTGTCGGGAATAGAGGGCTACAACGTCAGCTATATAGAAACTACCGACCCCGACAATCCGGAGCTTCCGCTTTTCATCATCAAAAACACCAATCCCGATGATGAAAAAATCACGGTCACCAAGCGGTGGTTCAACTACTACGAAAAAGAAATCACCGAAACGAGCGAGCTTCCGAAGATTTCCGGCACATTGTACCGAAACTACATATCCACGCAGGAAGCCGCACCCATGGTCACCGTCACGATTAAAAACGGTTCAACGACCTTGCGAACCCTCACTGTGCAAGCCAACAGTACCGTGAAGTTCTGGGCGATGCAGCAGCGATGGTATAGCTACTATAACCCCAACGGGTGCTCTTCCACCTCCGGCACGATTACAACTGCGACTTCTACCCAGAATGTCAACGGTTCCAACCGGAATGTCACCCTTTATTCCTTGGCGCTCGGCTCTTCCGATGCGGTTGTCACCCTTTCCTTCTCCGGAAGCGGCACTGTGTATCACGGGGTAACACAAAGTGTCACCGACTCGATTATCCAAACAGCGCCCACGGAAAAGCGAGACGAAACCTTCCAAAGCAGTTTTCTGCTCTCCCCCGACAACAACTGGACGACCACTTGGTCGAAAGAAGCCTTGTCGGAAGAAGCAGGCAGAGAATATCGATACTACGTCACAGAAACCATTCCGAACGGCTATTCGCTTTGGTTCATTGAAGGCGACGGCATTGCAAGCAACACGCCGCAAACGCCTATCGTGATTAACAACAAAGCGGATGCCAAACCATCCTATGTGCTCCCAGCTACCGGCGGCGCACCCCCTTTCCTGTACACATTCAGCGGCATGATAATATCACTTGTCGCTTTTGTGATCATTTGTATTAAAAGGCGCAGAAGAGAAAGGAGGGCAAAGCGGTAACCCCTCTGTCATCTTTAGTCTTTTATATACAAATAAAAAAATTAAAAAAGGAGACGAAAAAAATGAAGAAAATTGTATCCCTTATGTTAGCTGTTATGATGCTGGCATGCATGGCACTCACCGGTCTTGCCGTTAATGTTACCATTGACGAATCCGGCGACTACAATGCATATCTGCTCCTTAGTGCCACCAACGCCGGTGACAAGTACAGCTACACCGTCAACACCAAGTATCTGAACATCCTGCAAACCGCAACCTCCGAAACGAACGAAGATGCTATTGTTGCCGCTATCGCCGAAATGGATGCAAGCGCAATCCGCACGTTTGCTGATAGCGTTTACAGAGCCATCAAGGCCGCAGGTCTTGCCGAAGATAAGGCAGTAACCGGCACCAATGTTCTGGACAACATCGCACAGGGCTACTGGCTGATTGCCGATGTGACCGACCTGCAGGATGAAAATGCAGTCAACTCCTTGGTTATGCTGGATACCGCAGGCTCTTCCGATGTCACGGTTGACACCAAGAAAGACATCCCCTCGGTAGAAAAGAAAATTGTTGAAGACGGCGCAGAAAAAGATGTTGCTGATTTCAACATTGGCGACACCATCAATTTCAAGCTGTCCGGTAAAGTCAGCAACAAAATCGGAAGCTACGAAACCTACACCTACGAATTCCACGATACCATGACCAACATGACCTACGTGGACGGCTCCGCTGTTGTAACCGTGGACGGTACCGCAACCAACATTTTCACCGTTACCTGGGATGCCGCAACCAAGAAGCTGGATATCGTTACCGATAACCTGAAGCAAATCGCAACCGTTAGTGCCGCTACCACCGTTGTTGTCACCTATCAGGCAACTTTGGACGACACCGCAGTCATCGGTGGCACCGGCAACCCCAACGAAGTGTTCCTCACCTATTCCAACGATCCTTATTCCGACAGCACCGGTAACACCGAAGAAGATGTTGTTGTTGTTTTCACCTTCGAGCTGGCTCCCGTTAAGGTCGATGGTAAGAACACCGACACCAAGCTGGAAGAAGCAGAATTCGTTCTGTATCGCATGGACGGCGAAGACAAGGAATATGTCGTTCTTGAAAACGGCAAGGTCAGCGATTGGACCAAAGTAGAAGATGATGCTTCCGTTGTAAAAAGTGGTGCAGACGGCGTATTCGGCTTTGAAGGTCTGGACGCAGGCACCTACTACCTGAAGGAAACCAAAGCTCCCAACGGCTACAATCTTTTGAAGAACGCCATCGAAGTCATCATCACCGCCACCTATAAGATTGACGGCACCATCGATCAGCTGACCGCAACGGCTGATGCAGAAGCCGCTACCGCAACGGCAAATGACGGTGTCATTTTCTTCGAAATCGCCAACTTCTCCGGCACCGAGCTTCCCTCCACCGGCGGCATCGGTACCACCATCTTCTACATTTTGGGTAGCATCCTTCTCATTGGTGCCGGCATCCTGCTGGTAACCCAAAAGCGCATGAAGCAAAACTAAAAGGGTTGGTAAAAGACTACGGAGCGTAAAAAGGCGAATTCTTGTATTAGCTGATATATTGCATATTTTTGCCCGCCTTTTTACTACGAACAAACGTCACCACTCGCCGTACCTTTGTACGGCTTCGGGATGGGAAATAGCGGACTCGTCCGCTATTTCCATTCCGTTTGTCCGTTCCATAGCCTTTTCCCTGCCCCTTTTCTTTTGTTGATAAAAGACTCCCGAGCATAAAAAGGCAGATGGCTTTGATACAGCCACCGCGGAACAATCTCCGATTGTTCCCCCCCAAAAAAAGTACGGCACGACCCATGTGTCGTGCCCTCCCCGTCATTTTTTGCTATGCTTTTATCGTGGGTGTGTGACTTTATTCCGTTTGTCTGTTCCATAGCCTGTTCCCCTGCCCCTTCTAAAATAAAACAGTAAGGAGAATCCGATGTGAAAAAAAATGCATCTACCATCATTTTAATCATTGTTTTCTTTGTCGGCTTGTCTTTACTGCTTTATCCGATTGTCAGTGATTATTGGAACTCCTTCCACCAATCCCGCACCATTGCCACCTATGCGGATACGGTGCTAAAATTAGACCGAAAAGTCTATGATGATATTTTATCCCAAGCTGTCAGCTACAATAAAAGCTTGCTCGGCAGAGAAAACCCCTATATTTTAAATCAAACACAGCTTGCGCAATATCCGCAAATGCTGGATGTCGGCGGTACGGGGATAATGGGGTATATTGAAATTCCCTCCATTAACTGCCACTTGCCCATTTATCACGGCACAAGCGACAGTGTTTTGCAGGTAGGCATCGGGCATTTGGATTGGACGGCTCTGCCCGTCGGCGGCAGAAGCACCCACTGCGTGCTTTCCGGCCACCGTGGTCTTCCCTCTGCCAAAATTTTCACCGATTTGGACAAGCTCGGCGAAGGAGATTATTTTATCATTCGTGTGTTGGATGAAATTCTCACCTATGAAGTCGATAAAATCAGCATTGTTGAGCCGCAAGACACCGATTCCCTGCAGGTTCAAAAAGGCAAGGATCTGGTCACGTTGGTCACCTGCACCCCCTACGGCATCAATTCGCACCGCCTCTTGGTGCGCGGTCACCGCGTGGAAAACACGCCCTCTTCTCGCGGCATTCGCGTCACGGCAGATGCCACCCAAATTGAACCCGTGTTGGTTGCCCCCTTCCTCGCGATCCCGATGATTCTGTTGCTTTTATTATTATTCTTTATTTAAAAGGAGTGTTTTTATATGAACAGCACGGAACGCGTCAGAAATACCATTTTAGGCAAGCCCACCGACCGTCAGCCCATCTATGGCTGGGTTGCCGCCAATCTGTCCGAGGAGATCACACAAGAATGGGGCTCCGTTGCCGCCTTTGAGGATGCATACGGCTTCGATATGGCGCATTTGTTTGGTGGACCCGGGGCTTTTCGTAAAGACATCATAAGCAAAATCGCCGAAGAAAACGATGAGCTCACGCCCGATCTTTTGGTGGATGAAGATATCTTCTCTTCCCCCGACAACACAACCGACTACCAAAACATTGCCGATGCTCTTGCCTTTCATAAGCAGAAAGAGCGGTTCTGCTATGTGCAAACCCCCGGCTTTTTTGAGCACTTCAACGATGTGTTCGGCATTGAAAACCATCTGATGTGGCTTGCCTTATATCCCGATGAACTTGGTGAGCTGTATCGCCGCCAAGCCGATTGGACCATTCGTTTTGCCGACCAATGCATCGATCTGGGCGTGGATATGATTCACCTGTCCGATGACTGGGGCTCGCAAAAAGACCTGATGTTCAGCCCCAAGCTTTGGCATGAGATTATTTTCCCCCATATGAAGCGTGTGGTAGATCATGTGCATAATCGTGGCGTATTTGCCAGCCTTCACTCCGACGGGTGCATCAAAAAAGTCACCGACGGCATTGAGAAGCTCGGCTTAGATGTTGTGCACCCCTGGCAGGAATCCGCCGGCATGGATTACAACTTCTACCTCGATAACTACGCCGACCGCTTCGCTATTTTAGGCGGCGTTTGCGTCCAATCCGCCTTAGGGCTTCTTCCCC
>JAFPCL010000030.1 GCA_017390225.1 Clostridia bacterium | reverse complement strand
CGTCTGGGCGTTCGTTCGCGCGTAGTTTCATGGCATCAAGTAAAGAGAAATCCGCAAAAAATGCGGATTTCTACCAAAAACAATATTTTTTAGATAAATAATTGTTTTATAAAGCGAATAATTGTTTTATAAAGCGAATAAATGCTTTATTTCTGCCATGAAACTACGCGCCTTTTTTTACATCCCCTACAAAAGAAAGTACGGCACGACCTATGTGTCGTGAGTACGGCACGACCTATGTGTCGTGCCACTTCAAATTTAACTCTGTTTTTCTTTAACACACAAAAAAACATGGGGGTATTCATGGAGGCATTGATTTTTAAACATTTACGGGAGGATGTGCCGAATCCTAGGCAGATTGAATTTTTTACGGCAACGGAGCGTCATGTGGCTTACGATGGGGCACGCGGGGGTGGAAAGTCTTGGGCGGCGCGCAGAAAGGCGGTGATGCTTTGTATGCGCTATCCGAATTTAAAGCTTTTGCTTCTGCGCCGCACGATGCCGGAGCTTCGACGGAATCATATCAATCCGCTTCGCATGGAATTATATGGCTATGCTGTGTACAAGCAGGATGAGAGAGCGTTTTTATTTCCGAACGGGGCACGGCTTGATTTGGGATACTGCGACAACGAAGGGGATCTAAATCAATATCAAGGGCAGGAATACGACTGCATTTTCTTTGAAGAAGCGACGAACTTCCCTGAGGAATGGATTCTCTTTATCTCGACGGCGCTTAGAACCACGCGCAAGGATTTTTCCCCTCGAATTTACTATACGATGAATCCCGGGGGCGTGGGGCATAGCTATATGAAGCGGCTGTTTATCGATCGGCATTTTCGTGCCGAAGAGAAAGGGAGCGACTATCGGTTTGTGCCGGCAAGGGTGTATGACAACAAAGCACTGATGTCTGCCAATCCCGAATATGTGGCACAGCTGAAGGCGTTGCCGCCGAATAAGCGAAAGGCACATTTAGACGGGGACTGGAATGTTTTGGAAGGACAGGTGTTTGAGGAATTTCGTGACGATCCTGTTCATTATCGGGACAGGCGGTTCACTCATGTGATTGAGCCCTTTGAAATCCCGAAGAACTGGCGCATCTATCGAAGCTTTGACTTTGGCTATGCCAAGCCTTTTTCCGTGGGCTGGTGGGCGGCGGACAATGACGGGCGGCTCTATCGGATTTTGGAGCTTTACGGTTGCCGTGAAAACGAACCGAATACGGGTGTGAAGTGGGAGCCTTCCCGTATTTTTCGGGAAATCCGCACCATTGAAAAAGAGCATCGCTGGTTGGCAGGCAAAACCATCTGCGGCGTTGCCGATCCTTCCATATGGGATGCTTCCCGCGGGGAGAGCATTGTGGCACTTTCTGAAAAGGAGCATGTGTTTTGGGAACCGGGGGACAACAAACGGCTTCCCGGGTGGATGCAGATGCACTATCGATTGGCTTTTGACGAACAAGGGATTCCGATGCTCTATGTGTTTTCAAATTGCCGTGCTTTTATCCGCACTGTGCCGCTTTTGGCTTATGATCCCGTCGCTTGCGAGGATGTGGACACTCGGGCAGAGGATCATGTGGCAGACGAGAGCCGCTATCTATGCATGATGAATCCCATGGCAAAGAGAAAGCTTCCGCAAAAACAAGCAAACGTATTTAGTCCCTTGGATGACGACCGAACATACGGAACATACGGCTATTAAGGAGGTTATCAATTGAAGAAAAAAGATTTACCCATCGGAGAAAAACAGATTGAGATGGCGATGGAAACCCTTCTTGCTTACAAGCAAAGCAAGGCGCTACTCGAAAAGCGCATTGTGGAAAACGAGCAGTTTTATCGCCTGCGGCATTGGGATGTGGAGGGGCGCACACCGGGAGCCATCGAGCCGACCTCTGCCTGGCTTTTTAACTCTCTGGCAGGCAAGCATGCGGATGCCATGGACAACTATCCCGAGCCGACGGTTTTGCCGCGCGAGGAAAAGGATGAAAAGGAAGCCGAGCATTTATCGGCAATTCTGCCCGTGATTTTGGAGCGATGCGACTTTGAGCAAATCTATTCCGATGCCTGGTGGTATAAGCTGAAAAACGGCGCATCTTGCTACGGTGTGTTCTGGGACGGCAGAAAAGAACAGGGGCTGGGGGACATTGCCATTGCCCGTGTGGATCTTTTAAATCT
>JAFPCL010000029.1 GCA_017390225.1 Clostridia bacterium | reverse complement strand
TGCTCTCCCTGCTTTTTCATATTCCATTCACCAGCAACCAAGCAAAAGAATTGAAGCGCTGTCATAAGCATAGGCAGACCGAAAACAACAAATGCTTTCGATGCAAAATTATCCGCCTCCCCATAGATATCAAAATGAATTGCCATGGTTTCCGGTAAATGTTCCCATAACGCAAGACCCAAAAGAATTGGTGAAAGGCATAAAATTCCCGTCAATACATATATTTTTCGTTTTGTAAGTTTCATTCTCTCTTCCCTCCCAAGTCATAAATCCATGTGAGCACTTCTTCAAAAACCGATGTATTGATGGCATAGAATATAAAATTCTTTTGCTTTTCTTCTGTAATCAAATCTGCGGCTTTAAGTTTTGACAAATGATAAGAAACGGTAGCCCCTGTCAAACAAAAATGTTCGCTTATTTCCCCTGCAGATTTTCGCCCGGAGCGAAGCAGCGACAGAATATCTCTTCGCACAGGATCTGCTATTGCTTTCAGTGTTTCATTCATTCCCAAAACTATCACCTATCTATTTAGATATTTATCTAAATAGATTCTATCATGCATTTCAAAAAAAGTCAACACTTATTTAGATTTTTCTTAACAGATGGAATCATTTAAATCGAACTGCGACATAGTCACCTTCCCAACACATATTGATTTTTAATATATTTTACATTCCTACTTATCACATACAAGTTATGTATGATGATTTCATAAAATTTCGCAAAAAAGTTATTGCCTTTTTTGCACAAATGATGTACGATGTTATTATAAAATTCAATTTGGATGTGTTTTTTTGCATCAAAAGCATGGGAAGACATCATATGAAGAAAAGCTTATTATTTGTACTGATTTTTGTTTTTTCTGCCCTTATGACTTCCGTACAAGCATCGGAAATTGTCGGCACGGTGCGTGTTTCCTTTTTATCGGAAACCTTGGTGCGCTTGGAAGAAAAAGGCCCGCAGGGATATTGTGACGAACAAACCTTCCACATTCCCGAACGAGCTTCCTTTTCGGAAGTGCATGCTGTTCGCACGGAAGAGGACGGCTCTGTCTGCTTGTCCACCGCTTCCTACAGCGTCTATCTTCCTGCGAATGCAACCACGCTCGACAATATCTATATCACGCAGAACGGTAGCCGTGTATGGGCGTATGCCTCGGTCATCAACAATCAGGCGCAACTGCCCGCCCCCGGTGAGACCTGCTATGCCTATTCCATTGCCGATAATCCTCGTATCATCGTACCGAGTCACGGCTATGCCTACAACCCCGCCGCCGGGGCAAACAACGGCTGGAATGTGAATAACGATGCCCGCGATGTCTATGTTTTCCTTCCGCAAAACGATCATGTGCAGCTCAGAAAGGATTTCGTTCAATTGACAGGCCGCACCGAAATGATTCCGCTTTGGGCATTGGGCGCATGGGATTCCCGTTATTATCCCTATTCGGATATCGCCTCCTATAACCGTGTGGATGCCTATCGCAACAACGGGCTGCCCCTGGATGTATTTGTTGTCGACACCGACTGGCGCCAGCCAAGTGGCGGTGTTGTGGGCACAGGATATACCATCAACACTTCATATTTTCCCGACATTACAGGTTTCACAAATCATATGCACAACAATAAGCATGTGCGCCTTGTGTTCAATGACCATCCGGAGCCCACAGATTCCAACACCCTATCTGCGGCGGAAACCAAATTCCGTACCGAAAATCTGCAACGCATTTTAGGCTATGGTGTGGATGCCTGGTGGTATGACCGCAACTGGCATGTCACCATCAATTCCCCTTCTTCCGCCATTCCGAATCATGCCTTCGGCATGTATGCTTATCATTCCATCACGCAGAACTTTGCACCAAACAGGCGTCCCATGCTACTGTCCAACATTGTCGGTGTGGGTGGTGGCAATAAAGAATTTGCTTCCAATATTTCCTCGCATCGCTTCTCTGTGCAATGGACCGGCGATATCTGGGCGGACGATCAAAGCCTTTGGCGCGAAATTGAGCATGTTGCCCGCGAAGGCGCCATCAGTGCCCTTCCCTATGTGAGTGCCGATATTGGCGGTCACCTCAAGAACCCCACCACCGACGGCTATATCCGTTGGGTACAGTTCGGCACCTTCAGCCCGATTTATCGTCTGCATTGTGCCGCCCGAACTGTACAGGAGAACAACGGCCAAACGGAAATGGACAGAGCACCCTGGACGTGGGGTGATACGGCGCTTTCCGTAGCACGCGAATATACCAAGATGCGCTATCGTCTGCTTCCCTTGTACTATACCCTGTCGCATGAAAACTACGAGACGGGCATCCCCATGATGCGCCGCCTGGATTTCAATTATCCCGAGCACAAAGAATCCGGGAACAACGACCAGTATTTATTAGGTAATGATATTTTAATCGCTCCTCTTGCCGCAGATTCCGACAACACGACAAGTAGCTCTCACGATGTCACGTCCTCCTGGTTCCCCAACGGGCTGAAAGCCTATTATTATAACAATCCCTCTCTTTCCGGCGAGCCCGTGCTCACAATGCACGACACAGAGCTTCATAAAAGCTGGGGTACCGGTGCCCCCAACAGCGTCTGCGGTGCAGACAATTTCTCCGTCACCTGGGACGGAGAAATTCAAATTGCTTCCGAGGATGATATTGTTTTGGGCGTTAAAGCCGATGACGGTGTGAATATTTATATCGATGGTGAAGCCTATATCGCCTCCTGGGAGGCTTCCGATTCCGGTGTCCGCTTTGGCTCGAAAATTCTTCGTGCCGGCGAGACCTACCACCTGCGTGTCGATTATTATGAAGGTGCCGGCAATGCTTCCATCAAGCTGATTTATGCTTTGGCATCCGATAAAATCGACGGCAAAGACACGCGTCTGGTCTTTATCCCCGATGGCATCTGGCGCGATGTGTGGACAGGCAAGGAATATGAAGGACCCAAAACTGTCACGGTTTCCCACGGCATCACCACATCTCCCCTGTTTGTTCGCCGCGGCGGCATCATCCCTTTAGCACAGGATATGCTCTATTCCTCCGAAAAAACCTGGCAAAAGCTTGCGCTTGAAATATACCCCTCCACCACCGAGACCGGCAAGGTACAGCTCTATGAAGACGATACCGAATCTGTTGCCTATAAAAGCGGTGCTTTCCGCACCACGGATATCGAATCCACCTACGAAAACGGTGTGCATAACCTCACCGTGCATCCTGCTATCGGTACCTTCTCGGGTGCAGATAAATTTTCCACCCGCACCTTCACCTTCCGCATCCATGCGCCCGAAAACTGGGGCAGCATGACCTATGCCCGCATCAACGGACAGCCCGTCGGTGCCGCAGAATATGTGCGTGACGGCTCGGCTTCTCCCTTCGCCTTCTCCGGCGGTGCAAGAGACGGCCGCATGATTGAAATCACATATACTGCAAGTCTCTCTGAAAAGATTGTGCTTCAGTACGCCTTCTCGCAAGAAAGCAGCCTTGCCTTTGACGGCTTCGGCAGTTTCAAGGTTTTCAACGCATCCGTATCCACCCCCGATGCCGCCATCAACCTTACCGATCTTGGCGTAGTTGATTACCTCCATGTGAATCCGCAAAGCGTGGGCAATGCAGTTCGCAAAGCAAATCGAGCCAACAGCGTTTTGGGTGCATTCTCCGCCGGCTCCGGCACCGGCGTGTTCCATGACGGCAGAACCACCTACACTTGGAATGACGGCACGCCGACCGCACAGACAAGCGGCACAACCTCCGGTTTCACCAACGCCACCGGCTTCACCTTACGGCTGAACGCCTCCACCGCACCGCGTACCGTCACAGTATTCTTAGGAGGATGGCAATCCAAATCGCTTTTGAAAATCGCAGACGACTCCGGAAATGTCATAAAAACCTTCTCCTTTGAAAACCTGACGGGTACCTATGATAAAGCCGTGACCTTCACCGTGCAAGCAACGAATGCAGGCACACCGGTTTACCTATATTACACCATGGTAAAGACTTCCGCAACCGGCGGCAACATTTCCTTCACAGCCGCCGATGTGCAAAAGAAATCCTGT
>JAFPCL010000028.1 GCA_017390225.1 Clostridia bacterium | reverse complement strand
TGATAAGAAAAAAGTGTATGTTACCGTAGAAAGTGATTCTTTTTGTGATGTGGTTCTTCGGGCAATGCTGGTGGATGCAGGGGGGAAGACTTTCCGTCCTGTTTTATGCGAACCCGTACCCAAGGGAAAAAAAGAATGTGTTTTTTATATTCCCGACGAAGCGGTTCGTCCCGTGAAGCTTACTCGACTTTCCGTAGAAACACTTTCAAATAAAAATGCAGAAGGAAAAATCACGTTTTCTTCCTTTGCCGTCGAACCGGACGGTGATATTAGCTTATCTGAAAAGCCTTTGCTTGTTATGCCCGATGTTTTATATAAAAAATCCGAAGATTGTACCTTTGCTTTTTTACCAAAGGGTCAAACAATGATGCATATCCTTGCGAAAAACAAATTAAATAAAAATCTGATATGTACAGACGGTGAGGGCTTTTATATGCAAAAGGAATCCAACATTCTTTTTTTCTATGGTGGAGAAGAAAAAATATCCGAAAAAAATAAGGAATTGATCTTAGCGCAAATTGCAGGATCAAAAACAAGCATTGTCCTATGGATGAAAAAAGGCGTTTTGTCCGAAGCAGAGGAAGCTGTCATCTTTTCAGAACTTCAAAAAGCAAGTGAAAGAGTTTCTGTGTTTTTTATAACGGATGGACTTGTGTACGATGTTGTGCAAATGGGAAAGGTTCGCTATATTACACTTGCAGAACATACATCCGCTGATGCGGCATATGTGTATGCACAACTTCGATATCTCAGTATCAACATGAAAGAAGACGAAAATATTTTTTACAATTTTAAAAAAGTCTGGGAGTAAAATATGTTTAAAAAAGACCAAGTAATATTAGCCCCGATGGCAGGGGTGGCAGATCGTGCCTTTCGTGAAATATGCCGTGCACACGGATGCGAAGTTACCGTGTCGGAAATGGTCAGTGCCAAAGCACTGTACTACGGCGACAGAAAAACAAATGAACTTATGGAACGGGATCAAAACGGAACTTTTATCATTCAATTATTTGGAAGTGATCCGGATATTTGTGCATGGGCGGCGGAAAAAGTCAGCCCCTTGTGTGATGTGATTGCTGTCAATATGGGATGCCCTGTGAAAAAAATCGTAAAAAACGGGGATGGCAGTGCCTTGATGGGTGATGAGGATTTGGCAAAAAGAATCATTCAAAAAATGGTGCAAGCCACCGATAAACCGATTACTGTTAAAATTCGGCGCGGTATTCGTGAAGAAACTTGCGTTTGCCTGGCAAAAAAACTGGAAGAAGCAGGGGCATCTGCCATTGCGGTGCATGGTAGATTCGCCGAACAAATGTATTCAGGAGCGGCGGATTGGGATTGCATCCGAAGAGTCAAAGAAGCTGTGTCCATTCCTGTGATTGCCAACGGAGATGTCACGGACGGTAAAAGCTATCTTGCCATTCGTGAAGCCACGGGGTGTCGCCACGTGATGATTGGAAGAGGTGCTCTCGGCAATCCGTGGATTTTTGAAGAGATTATCGCAAACCAAGAAAACAAACCCTTTGAAGCTCCTTCCGTGCAAGAAAAAATGACGGAGGCAATCCGTCATTTGGAATTGATGCGCTTGTATCGAGGAGAAAAGCTTGCTGTCATTGAATCGAGAAAGCACATGGCATGGTATATCCGTGGTGTGCGCGGAGCGGCACAGCTTCGTGATCGCCTCAATGCCATGACAAGCTGTGATGAAATTATCGAAGCTCTGTCAGAAATTCGTTGAAACGTCCACGAGCAACCGTGCCGAGCATGGCTTCCACATAGATGCCGTCTGCTTCGTATTCTTCTTTTAAAACAAGCTCGTTTTCATGCAGAAGATTGAGTATGCCGCCTTGCGTGTAGGGAATCAGCAGGGCGGTTTTTCTTTTTTGATCGGGAAGTGCCTCCGAAATGGATGCTAAAAGCTCTTCAAAGCCCTCTTGGTTTGCGGCGGAAAT
>JAFPCL010000027.1 GCA_017390225.1 Clostridia bacterium | reverse complement strand
CTTTGATTTACAATCAGACAAATGCTTTTTTCGGCGGCAAAGGGCACGTTCTGCACAGACTCGATTCCTTCTTTGTTGATCAAAGCGGCAACCGTATAGATGAAAATTCAAATGGATTGAACTGAAAAAAACTGCTTCATTGCGAAAAATGTCGTAAAAAATTTTCCATTTTTTAGAAATATATCTTGCATAATTTGGAAAAATATGGTATACTTGCAATGAAATTCGGGAGCAATGCCCATATGTTTCCCAAACAAGGAGGATAAAAAATGGAAAAAACAAGAATTTTGATTGCAGATGACAGTGCAGAATATGCAGAAGAGCTTCGACGTACCTTTGAGTTACAGCAAGATTTGTCGGTTCTTCGCCCTGCCTACAACGGCAGAGATTGCATCAAGCGCATTTCATCCGACAAGCCGGACATCCTGATTTTAGATATCGTGATGCCCATTGTTGACGGCTTGGGTGTACTAAAAGAAATTTCTGCCACCCATCTGAACAAAAAGCCCCTGATTATTGTGGTAACAGCCTTAAAGCAAGAGGCTGTTGCTTCCATGTGTATGTCTTTGGGTGCTGACTATTTCATGAACAAGCCTGCCTCGGCGCAAATGATTTTAGAAAGAATTCGTATGCTCACAGGTGCTTCTTCCGGCAATAGTGTCACCGCAAGTGCCCCCTCCCCTGTCAGCATGCACGAAATGGAGGTTGCCGTCACCGGCATCATCCACGCCGTCGGTATTCCTGCCAACATTAAAGGCTATCAGTATATCCGTGATGCCATCCTTCTCACCATGAACGATGCCGATATGATCAACGCCGTCACCAAACAGCTCTACCCCGCCGTTGCGGAGCGGTATTCTACCTCCGCCTCCCGTGTAGAGCGTGCCATTCGCCACGCCATTGAAGTTGCTTGCCTTCGGGGCAATGAAGAAATCTTATACGGTTTGTTCGGATACACAGTCAACAATGCAAAAGGAAAGCCCACAAATTCTGAATTTATTGCCATGATTGCCGACAAACTGCGATTGGAGCTTCGTGTCGGTGCATAAATACATAAAGAGAGAAGGTCAACGCAGACCTTCTCTTTCTTTATTGTTTTTCTCGTATTTGCGCTTGGTTGCCATGCCACCGCGAATGTGGCGTTCTGCCTTATTCTCCTCCAACAGTTGCCGCACTTCCCGATACAGTGCTTTATGTATATTCTTCAGCCGTTCCGTCAGATCCTTATGCACCGTAGATTTGCTGATGCCGAAATGCTCTGCCGCCATGCGAACCGTGCAACGGGTTTTGAGCATATGCTCCGCCAAACGAACGGCACGGTCTTCCATTGTCCAATCCTGCAATGCACCACTCCCTCTCTTTTTGCTTCATCATATGCACAAGAAGCGGTGTTTATACAAAAAACGAAGGATGTTTTTATATGCATCCTTCGTTTTTTGTGACTTTATTTATTTTGCATGGTGTGCACTTCCAGCACGGTATCTTGATCATTGAAAACAATTTCCGTTTGCTTATCATCAATGATAAGCCCTGCCCCTGCAAAATAGCCGGTTTCGGTACGAGGTTTTGCTCCCACAACCACAGGGCACGGTTGCCCAAAGGCATCGACAGCGCACCCGGGCAAGTCAACAGACAGTTCATGGAGATGTCCGCACAGCATAATATCCGGTGTAACGTGTTCTTTTAAAAGTTTTGCCCAGTAGGTATACACGTCTTCTTCAATATTAAACGGCTCTTTATATCGTTGGGTGAACGGTGTGTGAACAATCACCATCCGATAGGTTACGCCTTCTGCCAGATACTCTTGCTCCGCATTTTGAATGATATCTTCCAAAAACGCCGTTTCTTCCTCACGGAAAGCATGACAGCATATGGTGTTGCCGTATTCCGGATGATCGTCCGGCTTATCCTCGCCGCAATCTAAAACCAAGCCCCACAAAAATCCCAGACGAAAGCTGTAGTATGTATTTCCATGTCGATTCGGCATATACTCTGCAATCTTTTCTGCAAAAAAGCCGCGTGCGTCATGATTGCCGCGGGTGCATACCACCGGAATCGCACCGCCCGTGATGCGGCCTGCGATTTCATAGATTGTGTCAAAGCTTTCTATCGTTCCGCTGTTGT
>JAFPCL010000026.1 GCA_017390225.1 Clostridia bacterium | reverse complement strand
TTGATCTCATTCTGTAGCGTAGTGGAATGCATATTGGAAATTATATATTTTTCATTATCGTACTTCACCGGGAAGAAAGCATTGATATAATCTTTTGCTTGTTCGCTCATTCCACGACTCACGCTCACATCGACTCTGCCGTAATACATGCCGATTTCCGTGCCGACCTCCAAAGATTCACCGGCACGAAGGTATGCCTTGAAGGTGACAAATTTGGGTGTGTTGGTGGTGATGGATGCACTGTAGCTTTCCCCTTGTTTCCATTCACCCTCACGGGTCAACACGGCGGCTTTTGTAACACTATCATTTACATCTACATAGTTGTCGCCGTACACCGTGTTTTTCCCTGTGGTAACGTGAATAACGCCGAAAATCACAAGAATGTTATTTTCGTATATTTCTACAGTCATTGTGTCGGTCACGATTCCCAGGGCGTATGTCCAGTCATTTGTGCGAACATAGTCGCCCACAGAAGCATTCAGTGTCGGCACGGCACTTTCTGCCACTTCACCATAGCTTGCTCTTGTGTAGTCAAAAACACTGTTGTTTGCAAGCACAAACGGCATAGCCGCCTGTATGGCAGATTTCATATCTTCGCCCTTTGCCATATTGAAATAGGGCGAAATATGATGCACCTCTTTAAAGTCGTACACATAAATACTTGCTTGCGTTTGTGCAAAATCCTGCTTCAAAACATAATTATTCTTATCATCGCCTGTGAGTGCAATTCCCGTGGCATAGACGTTTTTATTTGCACCGACTGTGGCATTTTCAAAAACAAAGCTCGTATAAGTTACACCGACATTATCACCTGCAATCGGTGTGTCGAGATAAACCGTTCCGTTTTCTACAGCGGCACTTGCATTGTAATACTTGTTGTCTGCCGTCGCTTTGGGCGTCAGTTCCTTCGGTGTTACCTTCACGGTTGCATAGCCGGTTACGGCACTATAGCCTGCTTTTTCCATTTTCCAATAGACCACAAGGCTTCCCACATCGGTGATGGTGGGTTTTTGGGCAGAATAGCTTCCTGCCGTGGTACCATAGGTCATGGTCACGCCGGCGGGAACACGCACGGTAATTGACTTTGCCGTGCCGTCATAAGTAAAGCTTTCATTTTCCGCATTTGCCGTCATATACTGCGCTTCTACCGTGCCGAAAGCTACCGTGTAGCCTGCCGCATTATAGCCGTATGCCGTTGTAGCCGTTGTATATATACCCGTTGCCGTTTGGGTGGGGGTGTATATACCTGCCGCCGTAACGGTGCCGTTGGCGGCAGATGCCGCAGAGAAGCTGCCAAGCTTTGCCGTGCTTGCGCAAATTGCCTTGGCATCAGGCAATGCTTTTTCTGCCAGATTGGTGGTGCCGGAAGACGCCACAGGAACGATGGACGTAAACTCTTTTGCTGTGATTACAACCGTAAGTGTATCGGTTTTGGTAATCGTCACACTGTTGTTATACGATGCTGTGTAAGTTGCACTCAAAACAGCGGAACCCGCTTTTTCGGCATTTTTTGTACCGATGGATTGCACGGTTGCCGTGGTTCCGGATAAAGAAACGGCATTGGTATTTGCGGAGGATATGCTCCCCGTGACGACTTCGCTGTCTGCATTTTTGTAGCTTGCATGAATAGCTAAATCGCCTTGTTCCAAAACCTTGGCCGACCAATCGCTTGCCGATCCTTTGGCATAAAGAGTGATGGCGGAAAGATTACCATTTGCATCTACATTCAATGTTTCCAAAGCTTTCGCCGTGATTGCGCCGATGGTTTCTGCCTCTTGTGTGTTGACGGTGACATAATAACGGGTAGAAGCATCTTCATTGACGCCGTTATTATGATGCCCCGTAGTGACCTGATGCGTACCTTCGGAAACACCAATCAGGAAGTTTTTCTCGGTGCGAATCATCGATGTGCCGGAGGTGAGCATTTGCTTTGCCGCATGCTGTGCCTTACCGGCGAAACGACCAAGTGTACTCGATCTTTCGGGCAAAATGGTTTGTGCCACCGTTTGCCCCGTGTGGCCCTTGTTGTCCGTTGCCGTGAATTCTGCCATATAGGCTTCACGCGTGCGACCGGGCTTTAAGGAGATCGTTAAGGGACGTGCCGTATACTTGGCATTGGCATCTCCCACCTGTCCGTATACTTCCTCTTCCGTTCCGATCGACACGTTGGCAGATACGGTGTGGGTTGCGGATTTTAAAGAAAAGCTTGAAAGCGAAGGGATCGGCTTTTCCACATAGTTTGACAAAGCAGGGTACGCTTCATTGACGGAAACATCAGCAACACGGGTTTGCTTTTGCGTGCCGGAATGGTGCCAGATTTCAAAATACCCCCTGTCCGAACCCAAGCCGTTTTTGACTGTGTAGCTGGCAGTATTCTTCGTTGCATAATTATATACGGTATAGCCGGTAGAAGAAATGTTATACAATCGATGCGTTTTCTGCCACCAACCATCGCCTAATTTTACACTAAAAATAATATCGCCGGAGCCGCCTTTATCTTCCACGCGAAATCGGGTGAAACCGGTATGTGCACCATCGCCTGCGGCACGGAACAAGTCGTAGTTGGCAAGATTAAACAGCTGATAGCCTGTTCCGTAGTGACCGGCACCATCTCCACTATTGGTGAGATATATTTGCGAGCGGCTCATACCAAACCAAATACCATCCTGGTTCGTGCCGTAGCCCGCCACATCGTGCTTGAGGCGCAGGGCAAAACGAAGGCCGAACTGCGGTCCCACACTATCTTTGTTCTCAGCTTCTGACAGGAGTGCCGCGAATTCCAGATTTAGCGGCTGGGTCGGTCCCCATACGGAATAGAGCCACGGATGGTCGTTTTTTTGTCTCCATAATTATCGTCGTGATATATATAGCCCCCCACATCGTAGCCGCTATAGAAATGCCATGTGCCGTATCCTGCATCTGTTTTCCAGCCACCACCCGGCTTATCTGTCATGACTGTATTGATACCATATTGATCTTTCGAAAAATTGAGTGTATAGGTGCTATTCACTGCTCCCGGGGTATATGCGGCGGCAAAAGAAATGCAATTTGTTAAAACAGATAACAAATATATAAATCCAACCCATTGAAAAAGCCGTTTCACTCTTTATCATACCCTTCTTTATTAAATAATACAATTATCTAATTATATTATAAAACAAAAGCATTTCCATGTCAATAGATGAATTTTTCACAAAAATAAAATGTTTTTTACACTATTTTGATTCAACGATTTGTACCGTGACGGATGCGCCGTCGGTTGCCGCTAAAATCTCGATGGCGTTCTGCGTTGTATTTACAAATCGAAAATCCATACTTCCATAATTTACGCAGGCATCCTCCCCTTCTGCAGCATAGGCAACGGCACGAGAATGGGCATGCCGCTCTGTGACGGAAAGCCCTGCCTGCTTGACTGCCATATAAAGCGTGCCGGACACCTGGCAAATGCCGCCGCCGAAGGCTTTTTCCGTTTTATCCCCCACAATTATATCCGCTTTTTGGTAGCCTTTCTCTTCGGTTCGCTCTCCCAACAATTGATTGAAAGAAAATTCCTCTTGGGGCGCAAGACATACCCCTTGCAGGGTTGAAATTGCTATGGAAATATTATGAACTCTGGCTTCATCTTTGTTAATTATTTCCGTTGTCCATTGCCCGAGAACTTTGGGTTCTGCCGCTGGCACAGCCTTTTGCTTCTGCTCCGTTTTCGGCATAGGGGACGGTGCTTTGATTTTCGGGGAAGATGCTGTGCACCCCGAGAAGGCACACAGCAGAAAAAAAATCATAAAAAATTTCATAGGCATCCTCCTTATTCTATAAAAGAGGATACCCATAAAACTCAATATTTACTCATTTTTTTCAAAACGCCGACGGACAAACCTGCAATCACAAGCCCCGACGGAACAGCGAAGAAAAGAAGCATCGCCCAGTACCATAAAAGGCCATTGGAACCCATAAAAAACATGGCACATAGCATTTGGCCGCTCACATGCATAGCAGAGCCTGCCACACTGATGCCCCAAAGAGAACATTTTCCCATTTTTTTCAGCATCGCCATCACTGCCCAAGAAAGAACACCGCCGCACAGACTGTATAAGAATCCCGTCACGCCCGAAAACAAAAGCCCCGTCACGGATATTTTTACCAGTAAAATCATAAAACTTTCTAAATACGGATGCTCGCTTTTTAAAAAAAGTGCCAATAAAACGATAATATTGCCCAATCCAAGCTTCACACCGGGCACGGCAGACAGCGGAGGAAACATCCGTTCAATCCAGCCGAATAAGATGGCAGCAGAAGCTAAAAGCGCACATCGTGTGATTTGCTTGACTTGCATTTTCCCCCTCCTTTATTGGACAATTGCATCAACCTGCCCCGTTCCTTCCAAAGAAACAACAATTTGCGAAGGAAGGCAAACGATGCTTCTGCCCGCTTGCCGAATCGGCGCATGCTTTTCGCATAAGTGATCGGGACAGACTGCTTCTTCCACATAAACCTCTCCGTTTTCAATTACCACGGTCAATTTATCCTCCACGGGAAAGCGCCCGTCTTTATCAAGCGGCAGGCAAAATACAACCTCCGAGCGACAAGAAACAATCACGTGCCTTGCTTCCGCTGTTTGCTTTGCTCCCACCAGAAAAAGCACGGCACACAAAATCACCAACAGAATCACACATACATCCCAGCGATTCGGCTTCATTTTTTATTCCTTTCCAAACAGCAATGCGGCGATTTTCGAAACATGTCGAGATAAATCGCCGCATTGTATTTATTGTTTTATTCCGTAACCGTTACGGTTATTGCTTCGGATACTGTGTGTCCTGCCATATTGTATCCGATAACGTGCACAGTGTACACACCGGGTTCCATGAAGGATGCTGTATGCCAATTTTCCGTTTGATTGGGGAGCATCACAACATTTTTCACACCGTTTTTTTCAAAGCTGAGCACCAAAAGCTCGGCGGCACCCACATTGAAAGCAAAAGCCACAGGCTCTGCCACTTTTACCTCTGCTTTATCTGCACAAACCCATCCCCCATAGGGAAGCCCGACAGCTTCTGCCGTTTGCCAGAACCAAGAAGCCCCCTCAAAGGTGTATTCAATCACGGCGGTTTCCGGACGGTCGCAATAAATGCCGACAAATTCGTCAATGGATTTCACTTTGATATTATTGCATTTTATGCTTTCATAGGATTCCGTGTAGTATACCATATTTTCAAATACGGAATAAATCAAAACCGTGTGTCCGTATCTCTGCCCGTTTTTTGAAGCAGAGCCGGTCTGAAAGCCGAGCGCCATCATGGTCAATTCGCCGCTTTGATTCATGCTGTTTGCCAGAGTCAAAACCTCACGCAGAGAATATTCTTCCGAAGAATAATTCGTTACGGCATAACCGCCGGTGGTGGCAGTCATGGTTTTATAATGATCGAAGGTCTGATTTCCGTCGTTGCCTTCATAGCCCCGTGTTACACCCAATGCCTGCAATTGTCTACCCACACAGGCACCGCAATATCCGTCAAAATTACTGCGCCCGAACAGGGACAATGCACTGTCATAGGCACTTGTCATCAAAGAAACGGTGTCCGTTACGGCAAAAACAGAGCTCACGGAAAAAATAATCAAAAAAAGCAATAAACCAATGGCTGCTTTTATCTTCATAAATATGTAAACCTCTCTTGTTTATCTTATGTTTTCTCACTCGATTCGAAATTATATCATATTGTTACAAATAAATCAAGCTTTTTTTAAAACTTTGTAATATTTTTTAACAAATAAAATTGACAAATGTAAAATATATATGCTATCTTTAATATATAAAGGAGAATTGTGCCATGCCATCATCTGTATCTGTTGACTTATCCTCGGTTGCGCTTGCCGTAATTTCCGATTTTTATCAAAGAGGGAAAGCTCTTCCCTGGCGAAGCAATCCACCTGTGCCTTACCATGTCTGGCTTTCGGAGATTATGCTGCAACAAACGCGCATTGAAGCCGTGATTCCCTATTTTCTTCGCTTCATCGAAAAAGCACCCGATATTATATCTTTGGCTTCTCTTTCCGAAGCCGAGCTTTTTAAGCTTTGGGAAGGCTTGGGCTATTATTCCCGTGCCGCCAATCTTCAAAAGACCGCAAAGATTTTGGTGCAAAAGCACGGCTGTGCTTTGCCACGGGACTATGAAGCGCTTCTTTCTCTTCCCGGTATCGGGCCTTACACGGCAGGTGCCATCAGCTCCATTGCCTTTGGTCTGCCCACCCCTGCCGTCGATGGCAATGTGCTTCGTTTTTTGGCAAGACTCACCCTTTACGAGGACAATATATTAGCGGATAAATCCAAAAAATATTTTACCGAAATGTTAAAAAGTGTTTATCTCGGAAAAGACGTTGCCGCTCTCACTCAGGGGTTGATGGAGATTGGGCAATACGTTTGTCTTCCGAAAAATCCAAGGTGTGAGCTTTGCCCCGTTGCCAATCATTGCTTGGCACACCGAGAAAAACGAACGAATGCGCTTCCCGTGCGGCTTGCAAAAAAAACAAGAAAGAAGGAAGACTTGACGGTATTTCTTATATACGATCGTGCCGAAAGGCTTGCCCTTCAAAAGCGCCCCGAAAGCGGACTTCTTGCCAATTTATATGGATTACCCACAACAAGCGGCACACTTTGCGAACAAGAGATTTCAAAAGCTCTTGCCCTTTATGGCATCTCCCGTTTTGAGCTTCTTTGGAAAACCTCTGCCGTACATATTTTCACCCACGCAGAGTGGCACATGACAGGGTATGCCCTGCGCGTAGAAGCACTTCCTTCCGACTGGATCGGTGCCACCAAAGAAGAGCTCTCTTCTATTTATGCTCTGCCCACCGCATTTAAAAAACTAATCCCTGAGGAGTTCTTATGAAAGAAAAAATCATAGCCTGTGCACGGTCACTTGGCATATCCGACATTGGATTCACTTCCTACGAGGGGAAAACTGCCATTGTGTGCTTATTCGCCTATCCGAGTACGCCAAAGCCCGATGCCAATCTTTCTTTATATACTTACGGAAAAGATTATCACGCCGTTATTGCAGAGATTTTAACGTCTTTAGGCAAACAAACACTGCCCGATGATTTCTCCGTTCATGCGGATATTGGGCCATCTGTCGACCGCCACCTTGCCCGACTGGCAGGTCTTGGATTTTACGGAAAAAACGGAATGCTTATTCACCCAAAGCTGGGTAGTTTCTTCTTTATCGGTTGGATTCATACGTCGATTTCCGTTTCCTATGATACCCCTATAGAACAAACGTGCCTGGGATGCAACCAATGCTACAAAGCTTGCCCCGGCGGTGCACTTTCGGAAAAAGGCTTGGACATCACTCGATGCGCCAGTGCCATTTCGCAAAAGAAAGGCGAGCTTACTTGGGAAGAAGAAGCCATTTTAATCAAAAGCAATTTGATTTTCGGGTGTGACCGTTGCCAGACCGTGTGTCCGCATAACCGCGATATCCAGACAACCTATCTTCCCGATTTTACGGAGAATCAAATCTTTCGTCTTTCTCTTGCCGAGCTTTCGTCTATGACGAACCGCACTTTTTCCGAAAAGTATAAAGACCGCGCTTTTTCTTGGCGCGGCAAAGGGGTGCTCATTCGAAATCTGGAAATTATTTCAAACGAAAAAAAAGAATAGAGGGCTATAAAACGGGCAAAATACTGTTGCCGACCCAATCAGGACGGTTTTACGAACCAAGATAAAAAGCCTCAGAACGTACATTTTTTTGTACCTTCTCTGCCCACCTTATCTGATCGTATTTTTCGTATCCGTTTTTGCCCACGAGCGGTTTATGATATCAATCCTTGTGGGCAGAAAGGAAAACAGCGCATGACTGTTCGTGAAATTATGACAACGCCGGCGATCACCATTGCGCCCGATGCCACCGTATATGATGCGGCAAAGCTGATGGAGCAGCACAATGTCGGTTCTATTCCCGTCGCCGAGGGTTCGGTTTTAACGGGGATTATCACCGATCGTGATATCACGGTTCGTTCCACGGCGCAAAAACGTGACCCGCAAGGCCTCCATGTTTATGAAATCATGACACGTAATGTGGCAACGGTCACGCCGGACACCAATGTTACCGATGCTCTGTATTTAATGAGCGAAACAAGAACCCGCAGGCTTCCTGTCGTTGCCGGGAAGCGGCTTGTCGGTATTTTAAGTCTCGGCGACACGGCAACGGAAGATGCTTTTTCGATGGAAGCATCCCATGCTTTAGCTGAAATTTCCAGGCCCTGCCGTGTGCGTTAAATGAAAAAATCCGCCTGCGGGTTGGCAATCCTGCACCGGATGCAGAAAACTTTATACGCTTCTTCTCACTCATTCCTACGATGAAAAACACGTTTCGAGAATTTCATTTTCGAAACGTGTTTTTTTGCTGAAAAGTCTTGACAAATTAAAAAAACGGACTATGATTACATATAGAAAGAGGCGAGACATCATGAAAAAAGAAAGAGATTTGATTCATGGACCACTGATTCCCAATATGTTTTTATATGCCATTCCGGTTTTAATCAGTGGTATCATTCAGCTTTTATACAATGCCGCCGACATTGTTGTTGTCGGTCGTTTCGACGGCAAAGAGGCATTGGGTGCCGTCGGATGCTGTGGCACCATCGCAGGGCTTGTCACCAACCTTGTGATTGGGCTTTCCGTCGGTGGTGGCGTTCTCACTGCCTTTCATTTCGGTGCAAAAAACAAGCATCTTTTATCGAAAACGGTACATACAGCCATCCTCATCGGTATTTTGGGCGGTATATTGGTCGGCGGTGTCGGTTATTTCATTTCAGAGCCCATGCACCACTTATTGAAAACCCCCGACGGCATCCTTCCCCTTGCTGTCATTTATCTGAAAATCTGCTTTATCGGGATGCCGGGACTGGTTGTCTATAATTTCAGTGCGGCCATTCTTCGCTCTTTGGGCGACACCAAACGGCCACTTTGGATTCTAATCTTTACAGGGCTTGTCAATGTGGGACTTAATTTACTTCTTGTCATTGTCTTTTCCCTCGGCGTTGTCGGTGTTGCCATTGCTACCATCACCGCACAGGCATTGTCTGCCATTATGGTCACGCTCTGCCTGATGAAACGAACGGATGCCGCTCGCTTTTCCTATAAGCTTCTGCGAATAGATAAAGCTTTATTTATCCAGATGCTTAAAATCGGAATTCCTGCCGGGATTCAAAGCAGTGTTTTCTCCATTTCAAACCTTGTGATTCAATCGGCGATGAATACCTTTGGAGAAGATGCCGTTGCCGGCAATGCGGCGGCCGCCAATATTGACGGATTTATCTTTATGGCAACCAATGCCTTCTACCATGCCGCCCTCACCTTTGTGGGTCAGCTTCGCGGTGCCGGCAAAATAAAACGCATTCCCTATGCCTATGCAACTGCCGCCTGTTATGCCCTTGCCATTTGGGGGGTCTTATACGGTGTGATTTTCTTCTTTGGGGAAAATCTTGTGAGCATCTATGCCCCGGGAGAAGCACAGGTTATTGCCTACGGCATGAATCGTCTGCACATTATTGCATTTTCTTACGCCGTGATGGGGCTTTTGGACGTTTCCCAAGGTGTTCTGCGCGGATTGGGAATCTCCTTTGTCCCCATGTGTATTTCCATCCTCGGCATTTGCGGCGTTCGCATCGCCTGGATTTCTCTCGTTTTTCCCCGTGTGAAGACCTTGGAATGTATTTATTATTCTTATCCTTTCTCCTGGATTACAACTTGCACGGTTATGACGTGTTTGGCTATATGGCATATTCGGAAATTGATTGTATCGCAACGATCTGCCTGATATCATACACAATACAAAAACAGCACATCAGCCAAACTGCTGATGTGCTGTTTTTTGATTCTATTATCTTCCGCTGACTAAGAAGTTCAGTCTCTGAGAAGAATATCCGCTAAGGCCATGTGCATCTATGTCGATAACGACCGGCTTATACAATTCAAATGCACAGCCGCCGTAATATCTGTAAGTGATCG
>JAFPCL010000025.1 GCA_017390225.1 Clostridia bacterium | reverse complement strand
GTGCATGATTTGATTATTCACGATTACGGCCCGGGGCGTTGCATGGCATCAATCCATGCCGAGGTGCCGGAGAATGGTGATATTGTAAAAGTCCACGAAGTTATTGACGAAACAGAAAAGCAGATTCAGAAGGAGATGGGTGTTCACATTGTTATCCATATGGATCCCATCAGCGTCAGTGACGAACGGATTGGTGCTGTTCGCAGTCTTGCCCTTGGGTGTGCGAGGAAGCTGAATCCCGACTTCGGGATTCATGACTTCAGAATGACGGATGGAGAAAGCTGCATTAACCTGATTTTTGACTTGGAAGTGCCTTATTCTCTGCCACCGGAGGAAAGAGAGCAGGCGGCAAAGGATATCCAAACGGCATTAAAAGCCATTGACCCACGGTTTAATGCCGTGATTCAGGTGGAAAATACCTCCTGGCAGGCAAAATAACAAGGGGTAGTGGGTGCATAAAATAAGACCACTACGATATGTAAAAATGCACAATAAAACGAATTAAAAGCGCGAAAAGTTTGTGAAACTTTTTATGCGCTTTTTTTCTTTAAAAACTTGCATTTATGCTTTAAATAGTGTAAAATTAAAGGGCTGTGACATGACATACGATGAAGCGGGAGGTTGCCGCCTTAGGGCGGGTTTTTCCGTGGAGAATGTCCGATTCAAGAAACCGGGCGACTAGTCATACGCAAATGAAGAGAGAAAAAGCTTTATAAGGCGGAAGATTCTGCCTTTTTGCCCTTTTTTACTTTCGTTTGTGTTCGGGATTTCCTGTGGGAAAGACCGCAGAAAAGCGTGACGTAGCCCAGAAACAGAGGTTTTTGGGTTTTATTTATGGCCAAGAGCGAAACGCCCGGCCGTGTGTACGCTTTTTGAAAAGAAGCTACGCCCAAATGTGTAGCTTCGGCGAGCCGTTTCTACATGCACAGACAAAAACGAGCTTCCTATTACATAAGGAGGCGGCAATTCTAAAAGGAGGAAACAAAATGGCACAAGCAAGTCAGAAAATCAGAATCAGACTGAAGGCATATGATCACGTTTTACTGGATCAGTCTGCCGAGAAGATCGTGGAAACCGCAAAAAGAACCGGCGCTAAAGTATCAGGCCCGATTCCCCTGCCCACGAAGAAAGAGGTTGTTACCATTTTAAGAGCTGTTCATAAGTATAAAGACTCCCGTGAGCAGTTTGAAATGAGAACACACAAGCGTCTGATTGACATCCTGCTCCCCACCAACAAGACAGTTGATGCTTTAATGAGAATCGAACTGCCCGCAGGTGTGGACATCGAGATGAAATATTAATGCATTTCGCAAACCCAAGGCAAACGCCGGGTTTGTTAAAAGGCACTGCGGCTGCAAAAGCGGCGGCGGGTCATGTTCACCGATTGGTGAACCAATAACCAACATTTTTAGGAGGTGCTTTTGTGAAGAAAGCGATTTTAGGCACAAAGCTCGGCATGACTCAGCTTTTTGACGAAGACGGCGTTTTAATTCCCGTTACTGTCATCGAAGCAGGTCCGTGCAGAGTTATCCAGAAGAAAACTGCCGAAAACGACGGTTATGATGCCGTTCAGGTTGGTTTCCTGGAAAAGAAAGAAAAACACACAACAAAGCCCCTGCAAGGTCATTTCAAGAAAGCCGGCACAGGCTACATGAAATACCTGAAAGAGTTCAAGCTGGATGATGCAGCTAATATGAACGTGGGCGATGAAATCAAGGCAGACGTTT
>JAFPCL010000024.1 GCA_017390225.1 Clostridia bacterium | reverse complement strand
GCAGGCTCTATGTCGATACGTTCGCAAATAAAACCTACATCAAAGCCTTCATCTGCGGCAGAAGCTGCCTTAAGGGTTGCTTTTTTTGCATCCAAAAGAGCATAGTTTCCTGTGATATCGCCCATTTGATCGGATACAGCAACACTGTTGAAGCTCCAGGTCAGCTGATTGTTTGTCTTTTCGGCACCGACCCAATAGTAGCTACGTTCACCGCGAGATGCGGCATCCGCTAAAGCTTTTGCATGCTCTTTATTGAATACAGTTGCCAAACGCATTTTCTGACCTTCAGCCCAGGATTTTGCCTGACTGTATGTAAAGCCACCGTCATAAACATAATATTCATGACCATTCAGGTTGAAATTATATACCGGTAACGGTTGTCCGGAAACGGAAAAGTCTGTCGAAATTGTGTAAACCGTTCCATCGCCCGTCGTATAAGTAATTTTGAGCGTATGGGAGCCGGGGGCATAATCACGGATATCAATCTCATCGGAGAAGCCTTCTTTGCCGGTGGGATATCCGGGAAATGCAGCTGCAACGTCTGTACGAGCTTCCTGGGTACCCTGATAAATTCTGTCGCGTCCGTCGATTTGATATGTAACTTCAACAACATCATTTTTATCGAGAATCCAACCTCTGATTTTAACGGAAGAGCTGAAGCTTTTTCCGTTTACCGCACTCGGAAAGTCTACGCAGTACTTACCTGTGGGCGTATCTGCAGAAACCATCAAAGCACGATCGTTTTCTTCCTCTGCTTCTGCTGCCATTGCCGCTTGCGACTGTGCAATGGACCATGCCTCTGCTTCCGGATCATAAGCTTCTCTGTCGTGGGGCATAGCCGCCGCGGGAAGCATGGAGCAGAGGAATGCAAAACAAAGGAAAATGGATAAAATTTTCTTCATTTTTACACCGCCTTAATAAAATTGAACAATAACAGATTCATATTATAGCTTATTTTGTTCGTTTTGTCAAGTATTTTTTATTTTGTTGCAAAAAATTTGCATAAAAAGCAGAGGTTGCCACAAGGACAACCTCTACTGTCTAACCTTTATGTTTTTCCGTTTCACTGACTGCCAATCGGTCACATCGTTCGTTTTCGGGATGCCCTTCGTGCCCGCGTACCCATACACAGGCGACTTCGTGAATTTGAAGAAGCGCATCCAGCTGTTCCCACAAATCGCGATTGAGCACCGGTTTTTTGTCTGCCTTGACATAACCTCTTTGTTTCCAGCTTTCAAGCCAGCCTTTGGTCAAGGCATTCACTACGTATTGAGAATCCGTCGTGAGGGTGACGAGGCACGGCTCTTTAAGCGCCGAAAGCCCGACAATCACCGCTGTCAGCTCCATACGGTTGTTGGTGGTGTTGCTGTCGCCGCCGGAGAGCTCTTTTTCTCTTCCGTTATAACGCAAAATCGCACCATATCCACCGGGGCCGGGATTGCCGCTACAGGAGCCATCGGTAAAAAGTTCTACTTGTTTCATTCTGCTTTAAACACAAAGTTGAAACGTCCGTTGGGCGCCGTGTCGCCATCTTGATAGTATTTCATGATGTCAATTTCCGGCACGTTGTCCGTCCACTTAAATTCGAAGTTGAGGCTGGGGATATATACTCTGGGGATAGCAACATACAATTTGTTTTCGCCGATTTCCTGATGCAGGGCAATTTCCTTACCGCCGCACAGAAGCACACCGTTTTTCACAAAAATATCGTAGCCGTTCCAGCCGGTCTTGGTATTTCTATCGGTGTCGATGAGCAGTGTCATGAAGTTTTGGCTTCCCACGCCGACAAAGGGCTTTGCGGTTTCGGCATAGAAATATACGTAATCCGCATCATAGGTGACTTTGGCGGCAATAATGTTGTTTCTGCCGGTTCTGTTTTCATAGTAGTATTCGCCCATACCCTTGCATGCACGGTGCGGTGCACTGCCGCGGTGTGACACATACTCTCTCTTAATCTCGTTCCAATCTTCCAGAGAAGCAATCGTTTTGCTCTGGATAGGATCGGCGCATTTTTCTAAACCCTTGAAACGACGGATGTTGGAAACCATCTGCAAATAATAGGTATCCAAATAGCCGTCTTTATCCGGCTCGATATCACGGGAATGTTCTCTATCATACTGATCGACAAAGCCAATTTGCGTGCTCTTGGGATCACGAATCCAGTGGGAATCGCGGCTTTTGCCCATCGTCCATTCATTCCAGCCGGTGATGAATACCAAATCGGGCTTGCTTGCCAACACATTGTCCCACTGTTCCTGGAAATTGTATCCATACAGATAGGAATCCTCTGTCACCTTTGCATGCTTATCTTTGAACGTAAAGCTTCTGCCGAAGGTATCCTTATCATTAAAGAAGGTACAGTTCCGCTCAAAGTTGCGGTTCTGTGCAACGCCGACGGTCATCATTTCGCAAGTGCCGTCTTCGCGCTTAACATATTCGTGCTGGGGTGCATTTTCCAACCAGCCCCACTGCAACGGATAATCGGGATGAATGCCGCAATCGTAGCCGGGTTGGGGATAACGGAAAGTAAAGAATTCTTTGGTTTCTTTAATCTGCTGTGTATCGTAGTCGCTGATACCGACATCATTGATTGCTTGGGGATATGCCAAAAGAAGGGGCTTGCCTTCCCACATATACCACAAATCTTTGAAGCGACCGGGTTTATAAATATGCTGATAAGCAGCACGGATAGAGTGCACAGAATGCGGGATGGGACCGAAGTTCATAATCAATGAAAATTTCGGCACATTGATACCATCGGCTTTGGCTTCTTGGAAGCCCTCCAGCACGGCAGTGAGACTATCCATCCAAAGAAAGGAGCCGTTGGTGCAGTCCATCATGATAACATCTACACCGGCATCTGCAAGCATGATAGCGTGCTTACGGATGACATAACGATCCATATTGCGATAGAAGCCGTACATCGGTTCAGACCAGTGCACGTGGTCGGCATTTGTCCAGATAGGATGATTAATATTAAATTCCGCTTCCGGATATTTTTTCAAAATCTCTGTTAAGTTTCTGGGCTTTAAATGGGCAAAATTATCTCTCCATGTCCAGTAGAACAGAGCAACTTCTTTCTTTTGCTTTACCGGACCGACTTCATCGGCATCGGGCATTTTTCTGCCCAACATGTCCGTTGCTGTCATAAGGTCCGTGTTGGTATTTCGAACCGGAGGATAAGAAGGCTCTTTTTCGCTGTTCATCGGATCTTCTGCCGTAAAGGACATGGTTGCCATAAACACAAAATCATGATCTGCAACCACAGAGATTTTATGCATACCTTCGGGAATTTCGGGAACATAGCCGTATTGGGTTTCCTCTTGCCCCAAATGAGATGTTTCGTTAACGGCAATTCTGGCTACGGGTTCATCGTCGATCAGCAAGTTGAACAGTGTTGCCATATGCCGATTTCTGCATCTGAACTTCAAAAAGCGCACGCCTTGCGGAACGTAAATATCGCCCAGATCAAGTTTTTGCACGGGGGGCAAAAACTGATGAATTTGCAATTCCATATCCATACTCCTTTTTCTTTATTATTCTGCCACAGGAATCGTCATTTGTATAGCCGCGGCATCCATCTTCAGTGTAACGGATTCTTTTTCTTGGTTACAAACATCGCCGTCTGTATAAGAAACGGAAAAATCTACCATTGTCTCGTCCGTTACCTGCGCTGACACTTCAAAACGAACCTTGACCAATGCGCCGTCCTCTGTGTAGTCCATGGGGCTGATGCCGAGAATGCGCAGAGGACGAACCGTGTAATCCGGTTCTGTTACGCCACCGGTGTAATCCATTTTTTGAACCGATACAGGATCCAAGACTGTATCATCATAGGTCAAATCAAAGCCAAAGGATGCGATTCCGGGGTTGTTTTTTACAAACAGCACAACCTCTGCAAAGCGTGAAGCATCTTCTTGCACGAATGTTGCTGAAACAAGCAGTGCCGGCACTGCGGATTCATCGATGACCGTAATCACAATCTCTTTGGTTTCGTCGCCCAAGGTAACAGTGATTGCCGTGGTTCCGACAGCGACTGCCAAAGCCTTGTTCCCTTCCATTGTGACATATTCCGGAATAGCTACGGCAAATGAAGCTTCTGCCGATGCATCTTCTTTGGAACCGTCATTATACACATAGGAAGCTGTGATTTCAAATTCCTCTCCAATCAGAACGGTAGCGTCAGAAGGCAAAACCTCAATGCCGGTAATTTCTCGTGCCATAATCACAAACAAGATATCGGCAGAAAACTCTCCATATGTGATTTCAACGGTCGTGAGACCGGCTTTTACGGCAGTGACTGTGTTGGCACTCACTGTCATATGATCGTTGCCGGAAACAAATGCGGCAGCTTCTGTCACATCTTCCGAAGAGCCGTTGTTGTAAACAGCCATAACGGTAATATCCGCTGTTTGTCCTTCAATCAACTCCGTTGCCGTTGCGGTTGCGGTAATCGATTCAATTTCTTTTTTAACAACTTCAAGCACCATTGTTCCGCTCAAATCGCCGTATGTCGCCGTGATGGTAATCGTGCCTTCTTTTTGAAGTCTATACTTTACACCTTCTACCAATGCAAGAGCCGCATCTATATCTGAGGAAACGATTTCCGGCGTAACTTCTTCGCGGAAATCGTCGTTGTATACAGCATAGACTTTAAAGGTGATTTCATCTTCGGTATACAGATCTTCTGTTTTATCCGCTTCCAAAACGAGACTTACCTGCTGACGCTCAATAACGGTAATTTCCACACTGTCGGTGAACTGTTGTCCCTTTCTGGAATATACGACTTTGAAAGTTTCCGTACCCGGCTTATTGGCATATACTGCGCCATCTTCCAAATAGATGATAGCCTTTTGCTCTGTGCTCTTTTCTCCGGGATTAACAACCACTGTAGATTCATCGTTGTACACAGCTTCTACCGTATATGCGACAGATTGTCCGACAACCAATTCCGTCTTCTCCATGCGAATCTTTACATCAACAATAATTTTTTCAATCACCGTAAACGTCAGAGAAGCTTCCATTCCTTCATACTTCAAAGTAAGCGTTGCTTCACCGGCACCGATTGCCGTGACTTTATTGTTTGCATAGGAAATTACACTTGATGTGTCCTTTCCGTCGATCAGATAATCCGTTGCAGTGACAACATCGAAGGAACCGTCATTGTAGCCTGCCGTCAAAGTAATCGTTGTGCTGTTTTCATCAATCAGAGAAAGCGTTTCTGCTTCTGCTGTCAAAGAGGTAATCTCTTTACGGATGACCAGATCCACCGTATCGGTGTATTCCTTTCCGCTAATCGTATGCGTTGCTCGAATTTCTATTTTTCCACCCTTCACCGCTGTAACAAGTCCGGTTTCGTCAATCGTGACCGCACCTTCGGGGGTAACGGTGTATTCAGGAGTGACATAGTGCTTGGTTTCGTCGCCGTATGTCACATAGGAAGTAAGCTGTGCAGTTTCTCCGACCGCAAGCTGCGTCTTGTCAATCTCGGAATTTAAAATCGTGTAGTTTTTATAATTTTTATTGACTGTATCCAACTGCTTACTATTGCAAATGTAATAAACACATTTTACAACGCCGTCTTTTGTCAGAACAATCGCTTGATTGGTTTCTTCCGGGACTTCTCTTTCCACCATATCCACATAGAAATGCGGAATACCGCTCATCAATCTATCGTCATTTTTTGCAGGGAAATAAGAAGTAACAGAGCCCACGATCACTTTCGGATCATCATAGTCGTCCGCATTATATTCTACAACCTTTGTGGAACTATAAACCGTATACGTTTCCACTTGTTGCGCAATATAATCTCTGTAATTTATATCCGTAATAAGTGCACGAGACAGACCCATCGTTCCGCCGTTATTGGATGAGGCAATATCATAACTATACAGTGTGTTGTATGTCAACCGGAATTTAGAATCCTCAGAATCCGACCATTCCTCATCCAGTCCGTCGGTAGAGAGAATTACACGTTGTTCCTGTGCATCTCCGATGCTGTTGACACGAAGAACCGGCAAATTTTCAATGTCCACAACTCGCTTAATCTTTGCAAGGTCGCCCGAGCCCGTTGTTGTGTAACGGAAAACATCGCCAACATTCAGATTCATGGCAACATTTGTCTGTTCAATCGTTTTGGTCGTTACGGTTCTATTGGAAAGCTTCAGCATATCGAAAAAGCTGATTTTCACAATGACTTCATCGTCACTGTTGATTGTTTGTTCAACAGCTCTAACGATACCCGTGTCACTCATATAGTTGAATTCTTCCGTTGCCGCTGCATAATACTGCAGAACAATGCGAGCATATCCTGTGGAGCTGATTACGTTATAGGATTCAAAGTAATAACTAAATCCTGTCTGGTAATTTGCCGCCGCATACATTTTGCCCACATACTCATCACTGCTTCCCGTTCTGTTTTCGGGAACAAATAACACACGAGTAGAAGAATTCATTTTAATTACGGCTCCGTCGGATGCCCGAGTGAACTTACCACTGCCCTGATAAACAAAGCGCGTACTTGTTCCATCAGCATCACGGCATGCGGCGCCCATGTACATCTGATTGTACGTATCTCCCGCCGCCGTCGACAGGGCTCCGTTCTGATCCAGAATCGTGTCAATCTCCGTGACCTGACCGGTGCTGTTTACTTTATAGCGAATCAACTGTGCCGTTTCCGCATTTCGTCCTCTGGCTTTTCCTTCATTAACGACCTTTGCCGCCTTCTTCAAAGCTTCGACAACACCGTCGGGATTCTTTTTGAACTGTACCCCGTCAATCAACACGGTAGAATTGATAGAAACCTGTTTCGTCTTGCCTTTGGCAGCACCTTCGTAAACCGTCTTATTTTCGGTTGTACCAAGGCTAAACACCATCATTTGTGCGACTTCTTCTTTGGAGGAGCTTTCCTGCGTCGTGGTTGCCTTGAGCACATAAGCATAGTAAAGCGTTTGTTTCTCTTCTACTTCTTCCATACCGGCCACCTCACCATTGTAATCGCAGAACACATTGTAGTGTGCACCGGTCGTCAGTTCAAAATCTTCTGTATTTTCCACATATTCTTTGAAACTTTTCGTCATTTTGTATTTTGCTGTAATACCGGAAAAACGAAGAGCCCCATCATTATAAGAAACCAATTTAACAGATTTTAAATTTTTTGCATTAGAAATGCGGAAATCATACACAGATTCATCGGCAGAAATGGCATAGCTGACAACGTCATTGATGGCAAGACTTTTAAGGCTTGCCGAAGAACCGTTCTTCACTACCTTACAACTTGCGCCACTTTCCGAGAATTTCGGCACGGACAACGCCGGAACACCGAAGCCGAAGGTGATTTTACTGACTTCGCCGCCGGTTTTTGCCACATAGGTGACAACACCGGTCGTGTATGACGTGATTTTTGCGATATCATAGTATCCATCGCCATCATTACTGATTAAATCAATGTTGCCGGATTCGAATTTAGATAGATATTGATCATTATATGCTGCCCAGTTGCCGTTGTACAGCATCGTAACCCCTTTTTCGGAAAGCTGTGCCTTTGAAGATCTTCCGCTGGTATTCCAGTACCAGATAACAGAACGGCCGTTTTCCACTTTTTCAAAGGAATTAAAATCGCTTGCACCAATGGAAAGGGTTATATTTTTGTTGGTTTTCTTCAGTGTTTTGAAGTATTCATCCCCATTGTCGTCTTTATCAATCACAGCCTGCACCTGGAATCCGAGATAGTCATCCAAACGAGAATAGCTGTCGGCAACCACCAAAGTCTTTTGTGTGCCGTCGGTCAAATCAAGGGTAATTTCTCTCTCACCCAGCATTGTGGTGGCCGCTGTAAGAGACGTCGTATACGTAGCGGACACAATACCTTTTACAGTTTGTCCGTCTTTGAAGCTGTCATTTGCCGTGGAGCTGGAATTGATTTTTCCGCCACCGCCACCACCACCGATGGAGGCAGATACGGAAGTTGACAGTTTGACACTAAGAGCATTATATACCAAAACTGCAACCGCTCCGCGGCTTGTGGCGTCGGAATAACCTTTGGTGTGTGTGGAATTCATCAAAAGCTTATTGGTCATGGCGAAAGAAATATAGCCGTCGGGGTATGCAAGCCCCGTGTAACCGAGAGCACAAACAACCATTTTGATTGCCTGCTCATAAGTTACCTTGTTATCGGGATAAAAAAGCCCATCCGGGAAACCGTCGATGATCGACAGATTTTTGGCGGCTTTGACATAACCGCGCGCCCAATGGTTCGTGTCGTCAACATCGGCAAAGCCGGTAACAGCATCTTTTTCAATGAAAGAACCGACATTTTTAAAGCAAGCAATAATTTTTGCAAATTCCGCTCTTGTAATATCTCCCTCCGGTTTAAAAGTCCCGTCGGTATAACCATCTAAAATGTTTTTTTCTTTCAAGGCTTTCGCTGCTTTTTCCAGTGCGGTACCGGCAGCAACGTCCGGAAAAACGTTGCTTGCCTCCGCTGCCTGTGCCGAACCGGCAAAAACACCGACAAGTGCCGCTGCGACTGTCGTGACGATCATGGCGATAGCCAAAACCCACACCATAATACGCACTGCCAAACCGTGCGAAGATGCGCCTGTCTGTTTCTTTTTGTTGTTTGTTTGTTTGCTCATGTACAATCCCTCCGAAAGCTTTTGTGTAAAAATAGCTACACATCATGAGTATAGCACAATCCATATTTAAAGTCAAGCTGTCCGATGAAACTTTTCGTTCATTTCAACAATAGAATTCTTTCCTGTGTTTCCTTTTTCCGACATTGCCGACAAAAAAGGAAACATCTGCCACCCGGTACAGCTTCTCACACGTATAACACTTTCCGTCAAATCATAGATTTCACTCAAAAACATGCCGACAATATATCCTTTTATTCCAATATGCGGAACAAGCCACAAATCCGCACCCAGGCAAATGAGCATCGCCGTAAAATTTGAAAGGGCAGATTTCACTTGTAATCCCAGTCCGTTTTGTGCGCTGTGTAAAATCATACTGAAATAAGAAAGTGCCGCAAGACAAGCAAGAGAGGGCACCATCTCTTGTGCCGATTTGTTTTTATAAATCCAAAAACAGACTTTTTCTCCAAACAGCAGAAAAAAAGCCAAAGACAAGACCGCTATGCAAGCCGTGGCGCACCATGCACGAGATAGCTTTCTCCGAATATCCTTGCGGTCTTTTCTTGCCGCCGCACCATTCAGCCGTTGCATCAAAATGTTCCCTACCGCTCCCACAAGCACGGTCGGGAACATGGTTACGGAAGATGCCATAGATAGCGCACCAATCTCACACAATGCGGTTTTTCTATCCAAACCGAACAGAGTAAGCCCCACCGGAAGCCATGCAGATATCATGGTATTCAACGCCGAAGAAGCGATGCCCGAGGCATTAACGGGAATCGCTGTTTTTAAAATTTCTTTTGCATATATGTGCTTTGTTTTTTTCGTTTCTTCCGAAAATGCTTTTTTATACAGCAAATGCAGTGCCAGTCCACCAAACAGCTCGCTGACTGCCATGCCGTATATTATCGCCTCCACGGTCCCGACACCTCCTTTTGCCCGTTGCAAAAAAAGATATACGGAAACAAAACGAACCGACTGTTCCGTTAATTCGGACAAAAAAGGCTTTTCAATTTGTTTTGCCGCCATCAACGCCGCCTTTCCCGTACTTTCGGCACCCGCAAACAAGAAACAAAATAATAGAAGACGCAGTGCTTTTTTTAAAGCAACATCTCCTAAAATATGCTCGGCAATCCAACCAGCTGACGGAAACACCACAAAAAACAAAATGCCATATCCGATAAAAAACAGTCGGCGCGCACTTTTCACCATAGCCTTGAGATCCCCTTCTCTTCCCAACGTCCACGCCCTTGCCCCCATTGCCGACACTGCAATCGTCAGTCCCGGAAGCACACATGCAGACAAAAAAGCATAGACAGGCATCAGAACAGACATGAGCCCCATGCCTTCTGCGCCTGCATACTTTGACAACATAATCCGATACAAAAAGCTCAGAAGTTGCAAGAAAAGATTGGTTATGGAAAGAAAGATAACGCCATATATTGCACTTGTTCTTCTCAAAAAATCACCCCTTGCAAATATAGCTGTTTGCAAGGG
>JAFPCL010000241.1 GCA_017390225.1 Clostridia bacterium | reverse complement strand
TTTTAAAATTTCTCTTGACTTTATTTAGCAGGTCTTTTTGTGTGTGATGTCGTGTTTATTCAACCGAGGGGGATGCGGTTTCAATGCGGTATTCTTTGACATTGAAGAGCACTTCACCGTCAATTTGCAGGGAAGTGGGCTTTTCAAATTGAACGGATACATTGTGGCAAGTGAACACATGGACAATCTTTTTATATTTCACATGCGTTCCTTTAAAAACACCCAAAAACACGGGAATCAAAGAAAGTCGGCTGCGTGTGTTGGCAAGGACAAAAGATATGGTTTTCTCTTTGTTGAGGCGGTTCTGGTCGGGCGCGCACATGAGTCCGCCACCGAAAAATCTGCCGTTCATGGAAGATGCAAGCCAAGTGTGTTTATAATGATATTCTGTTCCGTCGATGGTGATTTTGGCGGAAATGGGACTATAGGCATACAATAGCCCTTTGGCGGCAATCATTGCGTAATTGGCTTTTTTTTCTTTTTTTCGCAGCTGTTCGGCGACAGCGCAGGCATAGCCTTCAATGCCAAGACCTACATTATTCACAAACCGATATTTTTTGCCGTTTACATAGCAAATGGGAAGATTTTTTATATAATCGTTGACACATACCGGTTCACTTTTTGCCGATTTATCCAGATCGTGAATGAAATCATTTCCGGTACCGCAGGCGTAGTAATAGACAGCATTTTCAAAAGGGATGTCTATGGTATCATTGACAAACCGACTGAGGGTGCCATCGCCGCCGCAAACTAAAATGCGTTCCTCGGGAGCAAGGTTTCCCAAAAAATCAGGATAATTTATAACGGTGATATCATGGAAAATGAAGGTGTCGTCGGGCAAGTGCTTTTGTGCGCCCTGCGCATTTGCATAGCCGTTACCTGCTGTCGCTTTGGGATTGTATAAAACATGATAGATTGCCATAAGCAGTCATCCTTTACATATTTATGGGGATGCAAAAATTTACATCCCCGTTTGTTTTATTTTATTTTATTTAATGTATTGTTTGTTCTCTTTGAGCACAACGTCGTGGAAACCACCTTCAACAATACTGGTGGGAGAAATTAAGGTGATGCGTGCCTTTTCCTGCAATTCGGGAATGGACAGTGCACCGCAGTTGCACATGGTGGAGCGAACCTTGCTTAAAGAAAGTTGAACATTATCTTTCAGGCGACCTGCATAGGGAACGTAGCTGTCAACACCTTCTTCAAAGGAAAGCTTTTTGTCGCCACCTAAATCGTAGCGCTGCCAGTTACGAGCACGGTTACTGCCTTCGCCCCAATATTCTTTCATATAAGTGCCGTTGATGTTGACCTTGTTGGTGGGGCTTTCATCGAAGCGGGAGAAATATCTGCCGAGCATGATGAAGTCGGAACCCATGGCAAGTGCCAGCGTCATGTGGTAATCGCAAACGATACCGCCGTCGGAGCAAATCGGAACATAAATACCGGTTTCTTCAAAATATTCATCACGAGCGGCCGCAACTTCAATGACAGCAGATGCCTGACCGCGACCGATACCTTTTTGTTCACGAGTGATACAGATGGAACCGCCGCCAATACCGACTTTAATGAAGTCTGCACCGGCTTCTGCCAAGAAGCGGAAGCCTTCACGGTCAACAACATTACCGGCACCAACTTTGACGGAATCGCCGTATTTGGCACGAACGTAATCAAGGGTGCGCTTTTGCCATTCGGAATAACCTTCGGAGGAGTCGATGCACAGTACATCGGCACCGGCTTCTACCAAAGCGGGAACACGTTCTTCATAGTCACGGGTGTTGATACCTGCGCCGACCATGAAACGCTTGGAAGAATCCAGAAGCTCCAATTTGTTTTCTTTATGGGAATCATAGTCTTTACGGAAGACCAGATAGAGAAGACGGCGATCGTCATCAATCACGGGAAGGGCATTGAGCTTGTTGTCCCAGATGATGTCGTTGGCTTCGCTGAGGGTTGTGTTGGCAGGAACACAGATTAAGTCTTCAAACTTGGTCATAAATTCGCTGACCTTTACATCTAAAGCCATACGGCTGAGTCTGTAATCACGGCTGGTGACGATACCTTCCAGGCGACCGTTGGGCGTGCCGTCGTGGGTGACAGCAATGGTGCTGTGACCGGTGGATTCTTTGATGGCAAGAACGTCTTTTAAGGTTGCATCGGGGGTTACATTGGAATCGGAAGTGACAAAGCCTGCTTTATGTGCTTTCACACGAGCAACCATAGCTGCTTCGCTTTCAATGGACTGCGAACCATAGATAAAGCTCAGACCGCCTTCTTTGGCAAGCGCAATTGCCATTTCTTCACCGGAAACCGCCTGCATGATGGCAGATACCAGGGGAATGTTTAACATGATGGGGGGCTTTTCTCCCTTTCTGTAGCGGCAAAGAGGAGTTGCCAGTGATACGTTTGCCGGCAAACATTCCGCAGAAGAGTAGCCGGGAACAAGAAGATATTCTCCAAAGGTGTGTGAGGGTTCCGGATAATAGTAAGCCATAAATGTAACCGCCTTTCAAATCATTTATTTCTTTTTTATATTTTGCCAATATTGAGCCGAAGCCTGTTCATTTTTGTTTGGCCCGGGCGTGTAGTAGCATCGCCCTTCTAAGGCTTCGGGAAGATAGGTTTGTTGAACGTAGTGATTTTCGTAACTGTGGGGATAAAGATAGGTGAGCCCACGACCGAGCTTTGCCGCGCCGCCATAATGAGCATCCTTGAGATGATCGGGCACGGCACCGGGATCGCCGTTTCGAATATCGGATAACGCCGCATCAATGGCACAAACCGCACTGTTGGATTTTGGCGCATTGGCAAGAAGAAGCACTGCTTCTGCAAGCGGAATCCGCGCTTCGGGGAAGCCGAGCTGCAATGCCGCATCCGTGCAAGCTTTGACAATGGCAATTGCCTGCGGATAAGCAAGACCGATATCCTCCGCTGCAATGACTAAAAGCCGACGGATAATGCTTTGCAAATCACCGGCTTCAACGAGCCTTGCCAGATAGTGAACCGCCGCATCGGGATCACTGCCCCGAATGGATTTTTGAAATGCACTTAAAATATCGTAGTGATCGTCGCCCTGCCTGTCGTATCTGAGATTGCGATTGCGGGTGGCTTCTGCCGCTGTTTGCATGGAAACAGCTATATCACCGCTTGCATTGGGAGACGAGGCATTGACCGCAAGCTCCAAGGCATTGAGTGCTTTTCGCACATCACCGCCGGAGGAGGCGGCAATATGATAAATCACATCGTCACCGATGTTTACGGAAACGGACATTTCTTCAGCCAAAAATCGGCAAGCGCGCTGTAGCGCCGGAATCATGTCGTCGGGAAGGATGGGCATAAACTCAAAAACATTGGAACGGGAAAGGATGGCATTATAGATATAGAAGTACGGATTTTCCGTGGTGCTGGCAATTAAAATCAGCTTACCGTTTTCGATATATTCCAAAAGCGATTGTTGCTGTTTTTTATTGAAATTCTGAATTTCATCCAGATACAAAATGCCGCCTAAAGTGCCACCCAATCCATCCAATTCTTTGAAAATTTCTTTGATATCGCTGACCCCTGCGGTCGTTGCATTGAGCTTGTATAATTGCCTGCCGATGGATTTTGCGATAATGTTGGCAACGGTTGTTTTCCCTGTGCCCGACGGACCGTAAAAAATCATATTGGACACGGTGTGATTCTGAATCATATTATAGAGAATCTTTTCGGGGGCTAAAAGATGCCGCTGACCTACAACATCGGAAAGCGCTGTGGGGCGCATACGGTCGGCAAGTGGTGAAGAACGCATCAGTTATACAGGGGGAAGGAAGCACAAAGCTTGGCAACTTCTGCCGAAACTTCATCCTTGTTGGCTTCGTAATTGCTGAGTGTTTTATAAATCAGATCGGCAATCTTGTCCATTTCGGCTTCTTTGAAACCACGGGTTGTGGTGGCAGGGGTGCCGAGACGGATACCGCTGGTAACAAACGGAGATTGGGGATCGAAGGGGATGGTGTTTTTGTTGACGGTGATATGCACGCTGTCGAGCTGCTTTTCTGCATCTTTGCCGGTGATATCCAGTGCACGAAGGTCAACCAGCATCAGGTGGTTGTCCGTGCCGCCGGTGACGATACGAAGACCGCGATCCATAAGACCCTTGGCAAGAGCAGAAGCATTTTTAATGGTTTGTGCCTGGTATGCCTTGAAGTCGTCGGACAGAGCTTCTTTGAAGCAAACGGCTTTAGCGGCAATCACGTGCTCTAAAGGACCGCCCTGGATGCCGGGGAACATCGCTTTATCGATGATAGCGGCATACTTTTCGGGGCAAAGAATCATACCACCGCGCGGACCACGCAATGTTTTGTGTGTGGTGGTGGTGACAAAATCGGCATAGGGAACGGGCGAGGGATGAAGACCTGCGGCAACAAGACC
>JAFPCL010000240.1 GCA_017390225.1 Clostridia bacterium | reverse complement strand
GCAGACGGTGAGATTCTCTACAGTGTGCCGGGAAGTGAAGTGCCCATGGAGGACAACGCCTCCAATTTCGGCACGGGCTTTTCTTATCAATATGCAGAAGAGGGCACGGTGGAGCTTTTCATGAACGGCACGTGGTGGGTCTTTGCTACCGAGGAGAAAAAGAATGAAATACTTTTCCCTGAAGGAGAGCAAAGCTTTGTGGGCACGGTCATGGAAGAAACAGATACCTATATGCTGATTTGCCCCAACGAGGACGAAAAAGAGCGCATTTGCGGCGACCGCATCCATGTGAACTATATAGAGCCCCAAACGGACGTGCGCTTTGGCATCGGGCGGCGCGTGGTTGTTTTTTACGATGGCGCAGAGTTCGGCACACAAATCACCGCCAAAGATATCCTGCCCGACGGCTATCGGAATTTTACGATTCGGGTTACACCCAATCTTTCGGCAAAAAAGAAACTACTTCTTGCCGCTGAAACCGAGGAAGACGGAAATATATACTGCATGGGCGTATCGGAAGCTTTTGTCGGAATTGGAGAAGAAACCTTCGCCTTAGAGGAGGCACTACAAAGCGGAAAAATCACCCGAAACGGCATCCTTGCCCAAGTGCAAGCGGATATGGAAGCCGGCTTGTGCGAAGCCGTTTCCTATCGGGACGGCGGCAGTATCGTCTACCGCTACCCGGGCTATACGTTGATTCGGTATCACACCAAAGACGGCAATCGGGATATTTACATCGGAAGCACAAGTATAGACATCCGCGCCAAAGACGAGTAGGAGTTGGTAAAAAAAACACAGACCGCAAAAAGGCGAGAAATTCATGGTGGAATCTATGCATATGGCATGTAACCACGGGGATTTATTCAAAGTCCGCATGATTTTTCCTGCGGGAAAATAAACAAACGGACATTCTGCACGAATTTTTTCCAAGCTTTTGCCGGAATTTGAGCAAAGCATGGAACTTGCAAAATTCGGTTGACCTTTGGGGCTGTTTGAGGTATAATATATAAAAAAGAAATGGAGATGCTTTATATGTTAATGCTCATTGACAGTGCGGATTTAAAAGGAATTCGCCGTATATACGATATGTTCCCCGTAGATGGTGTCACCACGAACCCCACCATCTTAAAAAACGCAGGGCAAAGCCCCATGGAACAGCTTAAAAAAATTCGTGCTTTTATTCCCCACGGGGCACAACTGCACGTGCAAACGCTTTCTTCTACCGCCGAAGGTATTTTAAAAGAAGCCGAGCATCTTCTCATGGAGCTGGGCGACAATACGTATATTAAGATTCCCGTGTGCAACGAAGGCGTAAAGGCGATGAAGCTTCTGTCCTCTCGTGGCATTAACGTCACCGCCACGGCAATCTACACGGCGATGCAGGGCTTTATCGCAGGTAAAGCCGGCGCTAAATTTGTTGCACCTTACGTAAACCGTCTGGACAACATCGGCTTCGACGGTGTTGAGGTTGCCAAAAACATCCACGATATGCTCACCTGCCACGGTCTTGAAACCAAGGTTTTGGCGGCAAGCTTCAAAAACACCCAGCAGGTGCTGAGCCTTTGTGAATACGGCATCGGCTCCATCACCGCTTCCCCCGATGTTTTAGAGCAGCTGGTAAACCACCAGATCACATCCTTGGCTATCCAGGATTTCAACAAAGACTTCTCCGATTTGGTCGGCGCTCCCGATAAGACTATGTTGGATTTCTAAGAGAAACAAATAAATCCGCACACGATTTTGTGTGCGGATTTTTGAATTTTACCGACAAAATATGCAAATGTGCCGCAAGGCACACATCAATTGCAAAGAAATGAAATCCTTGCTATCGCAAGGATGAAATCAGCAAATGCTGATGAAATCTTCGGCTTGCCTCAAAGAAAATCAAATCCACGCATCGCCGAAGCGATTTCATTCGAGCAAAGCGAGAATTTCATATTGCGAAGCAATATTTCATGCCCAAAGGGTATTTTACAAATCCTGAAAGGATTTATTTCGTTGAAAAAAGCATCAATCTTGTATCAAGATTGATGCTTTTTTCTGACAAGGCAGAACAATATAGATGCAACCTAATT
>JAFPCL010000239.1 GCA_017390225.1 Clostridia bacterium | reverse complement strand
TTTCGTCCGGTGCCTGCATCGGCGGAATTTCCAAAATAAAGCCGCGGTCTTCAAATCCCCCCCAATGCGGTGCAACAGAAGTATCATTGAGGGTGTTGCGCTCCGTGCGCACCTCCAAAAAATCCTCCAAGCCGTATTCATTGTTCGGCTGATAGGAGAGCCAGCCAAAATCGGAAAGCGGTGTCATGATACCGCCGTCGGTGCTGTGGAAGGTATATTCTTTGTATGCATCACAGCCGCCGACCCAATAGCTTTCATAGCGTGCGCCTTCGTATAAAGTAGGCAGCTTTTTTTGCATTTCGGGCGACACAAGTGCCGCCAACCGTCCGCCGTAGGCTCTTGCCGCCATGTTGGCATCATGCCAGCTAAGCGGCGTGTCCACACGATAGTAAGTGCTTCCGCCATAGGAAACACAATTCGTGCTGACCAACAGCTCGGCGCTGACAGCGGTAATAAGACCGATATTTGCCCCATCTGCCGCCTGCACCATGCCGTCCGTATATAAGACATTTCCGTCTTGTAAGCGGTAGCCTTCCATTTGCCCGTAAGGCAAAAGCTTGTCTTGAAGCACCGACAAAAGCGCCGCATCACCGACAGGCACAAGGCTTGTATGCAAAGACGATGCAAAAGAAGCCGCCCCTTCTTTGGTCGCTACATGGTCATATAAGCTGTATACCGTGTTGTTATACAGTACGGAAGCCACAGGATAGGCATCGTATTTTTCCACGATATACCCCTTGGGAGAAGCATCTCCCGCCATCCATGTATTACCGGAAACATACATCTGTCCACTAAAAGATGTATTTTCTGCCCACCCAAAATTCCCTACCTCTTCCACAGGCACGCCCGAAAACGCCCACACAAAGCTATCCTTTGTGTAGCTTGCCCCCAGCCAATAGGTTTCCCCCAGCCAGTACGCATCGCCGGTTGCCTTCTTCAAAAGGCTTTCCACGGCGACAGCCTCCGCATCGGACTCGATTGTCACCAAAAAGCCATTTACCTCCTGTGCTTTAGCTTTGGCTTCCTCCAAAGTGACACTACCTTCATATAATGTATAGACATGGCCGTTCCATTCCACAGAATCCGCCACTGCAACGAAAGAAAAACAAAGCATAAGCATTGCCCATAGGACAACAAAAAAGCGTTTTTTCATAAACTTCCCTTCCTATTGTATAAGCATGTTACATAATAATTATCATAGCACATTCATTTTTATATGTCAATCTTTTGTCCTTAAAAATCTCCTATCATTGATTTTACCAACGAAAGATTTATCTGTCAATTTATTTTGCTAAAAATGCAAACATTCGCGAATATAGTGCAATGTTTTTCTGCAAAAAATGACTTTTGTTATGTCGAGAAAATAGGCGTTGCCACGAATGCAACGCCTATCATTATATATTCTTCTTGTTTTTGCCCAAGCCTTTTCCGGTCGCACATTGCCGCCGAATCGGCATTGTGCCATGTGGGACTTTTTTTAAAAATCCGCAAGAGAACGGCCGTAAGGCACCAACTGCGCTTCCTTCTGCCAATAAAATGCACGAACACTGTCGATCGGCATTTGCGTTTCGGGAAGCTCTACCTCTACCGTGGTTTCGCCTGCCCGGAAGGAAGCTTCTTTCGAATGTACGGCAATGAGTCGACCTGTTTCATCATAGAAGCCAATAACGGCAAGCCCTTCGGCTGCTGTTTCGTTAAACAGCTTCAGCTCTACCGTATCGGTGCGCAAAAGCTTGGAAATTGTAAGCGGTGTTTTGTCCGTGCCGCTGACAAGGCCGCTGATGAAATGGCTTTCATTTTGTGCATCTATGCGGTATCCGTATACCTGAAGGTCATCTACAAAGCCGTCCTGCATTTCGTATGCCCAGATATTGATTTTCAAATCCGTTGTTGCAAAACGAGTCACCTGCGATACGGACACGGTTTGTTGCGTAACACACGAGGTCAGAGAAATATTTTGTGTATTGGAAGCATCAATAACCGCTAAAAGTATCTTCTCGCCATTGTCGGTATACAGATAAAGTTCCGCTTTTTGCGTGCGAACATCCGATACAAGACTTATGTTTTGCGGTGCATCAAAGCTATAGGGCGCAATGCTGACCGAAGACAGGCAATCCCCCTCCCATGCGGCACTGTTGCGAAGGGAAAGAGTGTTTCCTTTGAATGCCAACCAAAGGAAATCCAAATTGGTTGCCCAGTCCGTACCTGCGTTATCGAAAAGAGAAATATAGAAAGAACGGTTTCCTTCTTTTCCCGGCGCTTTGAGCACCATATCCAGCTTCATCACATCTATGTTTTTAAAATCGGGGTCAAAGTAAATTTGTGAATTGCTCTTTGTCGGCACAGCCGTTTCATTCTGCACGGCAAAGTTAAAGCAAAGACCCGTGTTTTCAAAATTGGGGTGTGTCGTAAAGGGTTCGATGCGTTCGGAGAAATCGTTTTGATAAACGATGACAGGTGCCGTGGGCACAGGCGTGCCGTAGACCTCTAATTCTCCAATCTGCAAAAGTGCGCCGTTTCCGGGCTCCACCTTCAGCTTTGTGCCGTGAATCCGAATGAAGCGTCCGCGGATGGGTGCAAAGCTATGCTCACGCACCACAAAATCCGTCCGTGTGTCACCCGTTACGCTGACTGCCGTTTGATACCGGTCTCCGGAGAGAGAAATATCTATCGTGTAATCCGTGGGGAACAAAGCACCCGTGGGACGCGGATATAAAACAGTGCGGTCAATGTCATACACAGCACCCAAATCCACGACAATCCATTCATCATATTCGCCGTTATTATAGCCGACCTTTGACGTATAGCCGGGAACATTCGTGTCGTTGGTTTTGCCGTCAACCATATGCTCCGGCTTCCAAGCATCATTGGTGGTGGAAGAGGAATAGACACTGATAGGTTTTCCAAGTGCCAAATTTCCCGATGCGGTATCGTCCGTATTCTCCCGATAGGCAGTCACATGGGTAGGCACGGTCTTGCCGTCGGCATAGATGCCCACTTCCCCGAGGGCAATCAAAGATGTGGCTTTTCCCATGGTCAGTTTGACATAACGTGCCGTTACACTGTCGAAATCATAGCGAAGGGCAACGCTTTGGGGAACACTCAGGTCACTTTCGTGGTAAACCTGCGTCCAGACATGGGCATCATCGGATACGGATATCGTAAGCGACGACGGATAGCCCATGCCCGAGGAAGCACCGCTTCCTGCCGGGAACAGCTCCACGCAGTTAAAGGTCTTGGGGCTGCATAAATCAAAGGTAAGTGCCGTTTTCGGCTCATGGACACAGTCATATTTCCAGCCGCGGGATGCATTGGTTTCTATAAGAACACCGTCGTTTAAAGCGTTGATGGACCAGCCATCCCCTTGATTTGTGCCGAGAGAGCGAATGATTGCTCCTCTTGCAAGATTGGCGTCTTGATTGGGTGCCGCAGGATTGTAATCAAAACCTTCATTCAAGGCATACAGAACACAGCCGCCCGGCTCTAAGGAGAAATTCAGCACACCGCCGGAGAAATCGGACGTTCCTTCCAAAGAACCCATGGTGGGATGCACCACCTGCATGGAGCTGACGCCTGTGACCGTAAAGGAGAAGGATGCCGTGCTCTGGTAGTTTTTATTTACAAACATCAGATAGTTACGATTGGTGCTGCGATCCTTCATCAAGCTGACAACACAGCGGTTTGTGTTGCGCGGTTGCACAAAGAAGTTTCCGGGAATGGAAGAAGATTGGGGACAATTAAAGCTTCCGTTCTGATACACGTAGAGCGGATCGGTGTTATAAAGAACCGTTCCCAAGCCACGCACGGTTTTGTTGATTCTCTGCACAATGCCGTACAGTTGGGTAGGCACACCCTTATCGGAAACAATCGCGCCATGGAATTCATCTTCACGGTTCACCGGTAAATAATAAGTGAAATATTTGACCTGCTTGATGCCGTAGGAAAGCGCAAGATTCACGTGATACCGAAGTTCTTTTTCATTCAACACACGGAAAAGTGGTGCAACCCCCGTTGTTTCCGCATAGAAAGCGGTGCGCGCTCTTCCATTATTTAAAGCCGCTTTTCGAACGGTTTCGAAATTTGCCAAAAGTTGTTTTTCGTTCACGCCGGTGGAATTATAAGTAAAGGGATAGTCATCAAAGGACAAAACGCCGTGCTCGTCCGTACCTCTCACCCAGCGTGCCAGCACTTCGCCAAACGCATCATAGGAGGAATAAATATAGCCGGGCGGGAAATTTAAAGAACAGAACAGGCTGGTGTCTGTCATACGGACGGCATGATAACCGGGAAGGAAGGGATCGCCTTCCCAGGGTTCATCGACCATGTGAACGCCGCAAATACCGGGCAGGTTTGTGTAGGGCTTCAGCTTTCGTCCCATTTCCGTAAAGGTATCGGTGGTGTAGCCGATGCCCGGCAATGTGGCAAAAGCGCCGATTTCATTTTCATAGGAGAAGAAAGCGGCATTTTTCACCTTGGCTTCCGTTTGAATGAGGTCATTGCCCTCCCATGAGTCAAAAAGAGCTTCTCGCATCAGATTAAACTGCGTGCCGTTAGCATGCTCCGGCGTAGGCGGCCAGTATGCGGTAATAAAAATGCCTGTTTTCGGGGGATCGACCATGACCGTGACACTTGCGGTGCGGTCGGTACGATCGCCGGAAACGATGATTTCGGCAAAGCCTTCGGAAACAGCACAGATGGTGCCCTTTTCATCCACCGTTGCCACAGAAGGGTCGGAAGACACAAAGGAAAATGCGCCATCGCCGCCGTCTGCATAGAACGGCTCAATGGTTTCCTTTTCGTTTTTCACCATGGAAAGACGAGGCTTTTTCACATGCACGCGGGACAAATCACGATTTTTGCCATACACATTCAGTTCTGCAATCTGCACCATATACCCTTCTTCATTCACAGGAACGGAGGGAACGCCGAATTTAGAGCAGGTAAAGCGAATGTATCGTGCATCATGTGCCTGCCCCAAAAAGTACAGTTTTTGTCCGGCGTAGGCAGTAAAATCATAGTAAGAGCCGATAAACGTATAGTATTCACCGTTTTGGCTGACCGAGATATTGAAGTCCGCAGGATAATACTGATGGCTCGACTCCTGTATCGTCAAATAGTTGATTTCATAAATATCGCCCAAATCAAGCTCTACCCATTCGTTGCAGTAGCGGGCAGACGGATATCTCTCCTGCTTGGAAGTCCATCCGGTGGCAGGATTTTGGTCGCAAATCATCGCACCGCACCAATTCTCGGAGGGCTGTTCGTAGCTGGAGGAATATCGCACAGCGGCAGGCATTAAAAGTGTGCCGCCGGTGGGCGTATAGCTTTCCCCCGTGATTTCCAATTCACCGATTTGCATCAGGTATCCGTCTCCGCCCTGTAAAGACAGCTTTGTGCCCTTAACTTTAACGGCACAGGCGATTTCCGGCGAAAAAGAAACCGTGACCGGTTGATTGGGAGAAAAGCTTCCTGCCTCTTTTTTCGCCACGGGACGAAACGTCGTGCCGTCGGTAGAAACAAAAACCTCAAAAGCTTCCAATGCATCACGACCGGTGCCGACAGGTTTTATGGTAACAGAATCTACCATGTAGAGATTTTCCAGGTAAACAATGACCCATTCCTCGGCTTCCGCATCCTTATGCACCTGCACGTCGGAGGTCCAGCCGGTAGTCACATCGCCATCGTTGATGTAGCTTTTGCACCAGCCCCAGACCTTGTATTCGTCATCCGGCGTTGTGGAGGACACGCGCACAGGCTTTGACAGCGCAATGTTTTGGGCATTTGCCAAAACGAGCATACAGCTAAAAAGAAGCGCCAATAAAAGAATTAAACTTATTTTTTTCTTCATGACAATCCTCACTTTCTTTTATTTATAAATTCATATTTATATCATAGCTAAACGCAAAAATTATGTCAAGAATAAAAATAACTACTTTACGATTATATTTAGGATGTTTGAAATCCCATACAAAAAAGCGCCATGTCATTGCAACATTTGCGGCGGTGTTTGTAAAAAAATATGCTCCGCAAAAAATCTTTTTTGCGGAGCATGATTTTTAAATTTTCAGCACAAATTATTCAGCGGGATATACGCTAACCTGCTTCTTGTTTTTGCCAAGTCTTTCAAAGCGCACCTTGCCGCCAACCAGAGCAAATAATGTATCGTCACTGCCGATACCTACGTTCTGACCGGGATGAATGTGGGTGCCTCTCTGGCGAACCAAAATGTTGCCTGCCAAAACGACCTGACCGTCAGCACGCTTTACGCCGAGACGCTTAGATTCGCTGTCACGACCGTTCTTTGTGCTACCAACGCCCTTTTTATGAGCGAATAATTGAAGATTTAAAGCGAACATTTCAAATACCATCCTTTCTCCCGACGATTTTCACATCGAGATAGTCACTATACTGTTTTTGCATTTCCGAAAGGCAGTCATAAAGACTCTGCACCAAAACGTGCGAGCTTTCCGACGGAACGGGGATGATACAGTATACACCCTTTTTATCTTGCGTAACCTTTGCATTTGCAAATTTCACAAGACCGTTCGCCGTCTGCCAAACGGTTGCGGATACAGCGGCACAGACAATGTCTTTTCCCGAAGCTGCCCAGCCGGCATGCCCGGAAACACGAAAGCCCATCAAGCTATCGTCTGCCGCCTTCTTAAAACGAACCGTAATCATTAAGCGTTGATCTTTTCGATCTTAACTACGGTATAGGGCTGACGATGACCGATTTTTCTCTTGTAGCCCTTTTTGGACTTGTACTTGAAAACGATGACCTTCTTGCCTTTGGTCTGCTTTTCAACGGAAGCCTGAACGGTAGCTGCTTCCACGTAGGGAGCACCAACCTTCATACCGTCGTCGGAGCCAAGTGCGATGACCTTGTCAAATACAACCGTGTCATTAGCCTCTACTGCAAGCTTTTCGATGAAGATGCGATCGCCTTCCTTCACCTGATACTGCTTGCCGCCGGTTTCAATAATTGCGTACATTTTCTACACCTCCTATAATTTAGAGTCGCGCCGTTTAAGGAGAGCGGATGCTTCTTTACAAAACCCTTATTCGTGCGGATACTTTGGTATCATACCATAAAACATTTTATTTGTCAATTGTTTTTTTGGATTTTTTTAGATTTTTCCAATATTTATAAATCGTCCGTTGACGATACCTTTTCTTTGTGCTATAGTTTAGGAAAAGAAAGGATTTGATTTCATGCCATACACACTTTCCGAACATATCGAAAAAAGCTTTTCCCGCCTGCTGGCTTCGGAATATCAGATACAAAACCTGTTCCAACCCGATACATACGACTGGCCCGGTGACTGGGAAGGAAGAGCGCTTTTGGCTTTTTGTAATCTATACGAAATGACAGGCAAAAAAATCCCTGCCATGGATGCCTTTATTGAGAAGCTCCCCATGCATCTCAACGCCGAGGGTTTTATGGGGCAGATTTTTATGGAAAACGCCGTAGATGAACAGCAGCTCTCCTGTCACGGCTGGCTTCTGTGCGGTCTTTGTGAATACTATCGATTATTCCAAAACGACGCCGTGCTTGCCATGGCCGAGCGCATGGTGAAAAATCTGTTTCTTCGGGCACTTCCCCACTACGACCATTATCCCGTCCAAAGAGCCTCTGCAGAAGACGGTGCCGTCAGCGGCAATGTCGTCGGTGTGCAGTCCGGTTGGAAGGTTTCCACGGATATCGGCTGTGCTTTCATTTGCATGGACGGTCTCTCCCGCTACTATGCCCTCATCCATGACAGCGACGTTTCTGCCTTTCTTGAAAAAACAAGTGCTTTATTTATGCAAATCGATAAACGTGCCAAAAAAATGCAAACCCATGCCACACTAACGGCGGCACGAGGTATTTTCCGTTTCTACAAAGAAACCGGTAACACAAAATATCTTAATTTTTCCAAAGAATTATTCACGTTGTATCTTACACACGGCATGACCGATACCTACGAAAATTTCAATTGGTTCGAAAGAAAAGACACCTGGACAGAGCCCTGCGCCGTCACCGATAGTTTGATTCTTGCCCTGTGGTTTTATGAAGAGACAAAAGACATATACTATCATACCCTTGCCCGCCGCATCTGGTTCAACGGTCTTTCCTTCTGCCACCGCGTCCACGGCGGTGCCGGTCCCAACACCTGCGTAACAAGCGAGCAACCCTATTTGTCTGTTTCTCTGTTTGAAGCCCCCTTTTGCTGTACCATGCGCTACAATGAAGGGCTTCTTGCCGCACAGAAAAACGAAGCTCTGTTTTTCGATGCAGACGAAGCTGAAATCATCGACGAAAAAGGCAGACACTTTATTGGAGACAAAATGCTTGTGCAAAAAGAAGATGGCGAAAAAGTGCTGTTATGCGATTTAGCCCTTGGAGAAAATTCACCGAAGAAATATCTTGTGATGTATAAATAAATATAAAGCAGACGTAATCAACATATCAGAAATTGTGTTTGTCCCCGTTGACAGCACAACAATCAAAAAAGCAATCGTGCCGAACCCTACTCTTTTCAGGATCGGCACGATATTTTTTGTTCGAAAACTTGGCAGTCCCCATATCAATCATATGCATCCATAAACTAACCAAGCTGTACACGATCCCCCCTGATGCTTTGATAGACTTTTGGGCATGGCAACCGACAGCTCTTTTGCTACACCAAAGGACAGGTTTTCCGAAAATGCTGGGACTAAATCCGGCGGTTACGGATTCGATTTCAGAAGTATCAGGAATCTTGCTGACAATCTTCCTTGGCATTG
>JAFPCL010000023.1 GCA_017390225.1 Clostridia bacterium | reverse complement strand
TCCGCAAGCCGACACCCAAGAAAACTCTGCTACTCACTGATTTTCAAAAGCTTTGCCGCATTGTTGTAATAAATATCGGCAAATTCTTCTTCCGTCAGCAAAAGCTTTGACACCCGTGCCAATTCATCGCTATAAGACCACATGGGATAGTCGGAACCGAAAACTGTTTTTTTCACGCCGTGCTTACGAATCAGACGGGTTGCCTCTTCCGGTGTAATCCGAAAAAGAGAGCTGGAGGTATCAATATAAAGATTATCTCTGCCCAAAAGATATTTTTCTGCTTCTTCCAGTCGGCTGTAGCCGGCAAAATGGGCACCAATCACCGTCAGTTCGGGAATGGAATCCATAACACGGGCAAGCTTTTCAGGGCGAGAAAAATCACGCGTCGGGTCTCCCATATGAATCAGAACCGGCAGTTTCCCCGCAAAGGCGCGATACATTTCGATGGCTTTTTCGTTGTCGATATCAAATTCCTGAAAATCGGGATGCAGTTTAATGCCCCGAAAGCCAAGATTGATTACACGCTCAACCTCTTTTTCCGGATTTTCCATATCGGGATGCAGTGCCGCAAATCCAATAAAGTTCGGATGCGCCTGCATTTCCTCATATATATAATCGTTGATGGATGTGACCTGCTTGGGCACTGTGGCAACGGAATGGACAACATAATGCTTCATGCGTTCCGGCTGTGAAAGAAGCTCGTCCACCGTACCGCCATGTGCCATTTCAATATCATAAAAAACACCTACGGCATGAGAGGCTTTTTCTGCCAAACGATTCGGATAAATATGTACATGAGCATCAATGATGGGTAAAATTTCGGACATACGACATCTCTTTTCTGTGCATAAAAACTTATTTTACTATTATATCAAAACTTATTTTTAAAGACAATAGCAAATAAAACAAAATTTATATTGACTACATCTTTGTTTTTGGTGGCTTTTCCTGTTTCTTGTCGCTATTTTTTAACAAATTGTGAAGAAAGAAAACATTTCTTCCAAAGGCTTGCAATTTTTCGCAAGCTGTGTTATAAAGTATACATCGCAGGATGACCTTCATCCCTTGCACAAAAATTTTTGAAAGGAACTATACCACTATGAAAAAACTTTTATCCCTGATGGCAGCATTTTGCATGCTTTTTTGCCTGACCGCTTTTGCGGATGAACCTCTGCTGATTGCAAACGAAGAACCCGCTGTCGAAGAAATCACCGAAGAGCCCGCCGCTGAAATGCTGCAGCCTTCTTTCATCATGATTGAGGCTTCTGTTGTTTCCTATGATGCGGAAAACACTGCACTGACCGTTCTGTCCGGTGAAGAAGAACTGGTTTTAATGATTGCTGAAAACACCGTTATCATCGATGCTGCAACCGGCATTCCCGCTTCCGTAGAAAATCTTTCCGCAGGCACCAAAATCATTGCCTATCACGACATTATGATGACCATGAGCATCCCGCCCCAGACGCCGGCTCTTGCCATCATCACCGGCACAGAAAACGGCTGCAACAGATTCTTTATGGAAGTTGCTTCCATCTCTGTTGGCGAAGAAGGCTACACCGTTACCGACACGAACGGCAACTATATTTTGAACTTCACCGAAGAAGTTGCCCTCACTCCCTATCGCACCAGAAACATCGTTACCGTGAACAACATTGAAGTTGGTGACCGCCTGGTATTCACCACGGACATTCTGACCATGAGCATCCCCGCTGTTGCCAACCCTTCCGAGATTATTCTGATCAAAAATGCAGATCAGAAGCTCCTTGCCGATTTGGACGATGTCTTTGCCGAAAAGAATGTTGCTCCCACGGAAGTGGACGGCGTGGTCTATCTGCCCCTGCGTGCCGCCGCTGAATTCATGGGCTACACCGTGGATTGGAACGGCGAAGCCATGAGCATTATTCTGACCCGTGAAAACCGTAGCTACACTTTGACCATCGGTCAGGAAGATTACGGCTTTAACCGCTCTCTCATGTACTTCCCCGCACCTGCTCTTTTGGACAGCACCACATTTGTTCCGATTGACTTTGTTAAAACCATCCGCTAATTTCATTTTTCATTCTTTCTAAAACATAAATCATAAGCCACCCGAGAGAGGCGTCCTGACAACCTCTCTCGGGTGGCTTATTTATTCTTTAAATAATTCGTGGATTTTAGTGTGTTTTCTCTAACTTTTTCAGCACACGCGATAGGGGATAAATCAAAAGTCCGAGGCAAAAATTCCCGCCGGCGTGCAAACAATCGAAATACAGTCCCGAAACGATCCAAGCAAGAAGTGCTTTTCCATCCAGGTGAAACATGATTGCCTGGCACGGGGCGTATAAAACGCCGAAACTGATTCCATGCAGCGCACAAACAACGGCATATACCGGTGTTGCCCATTTTTTCGATATGTTTTGAGGAATCAGCATAGTCATCGCCCATAAAATCAGCCATACATATAAATACGGAATCCACCAAAGCGAAAAACCTTCAACCAAGCCATTAAGAAAAATATAGATATATAAAGGAATGAGTGCTTTTTTTCGGTACACAATGGTAAACACCATAGTGAGCATCCCGATGGCATGGATATTCGGAAGATTCTCCATCAATAGTTTGGATACAAGCATCAGTGCGGCAAACATCGAAAACAATGTCATTTCCCGCACGGTTATTTTTTCTTTTGTTTTTTTCATGGCTTATACTCTTTTAGTGTGCTGTAATAATTACAAGCAATCACGTTTTTGGAAAAAACAAATCTGTTTTTCACGGAAGCTTTGATTTGTTCCACATAGCCCTCCGGAATTTCCACGCCTTCATTGGGCGTGAACACACCGTTGGATGCCCGATATCTGCCCTTGTCGGTAATCCAGCTGTAATCAGCAAAGATAACCAAAGGATCCGCATCGGAAAGTGCATCTCTGCCAACCAAAAGACGGGAATCGTACTCTATACCGAAGAGATTAGACAATGTGGGAACAATATCCAGACTGTAAGTAGGCGTGTCCACCACAATAGGGCTTTTATCTTCCAGACACCCGCTCCATACAATCCATGCACTATGGTCACGGGCAAAGGGCGTATTGGCAGGATAACCGTATAATTCTTCCAGATAATCTTTATCCGTGCACCACATTTCGCTTTTTTCCAATCCGTACGGATAGTGATCTGATGCAATCACAATGACTGTATCGTCTGTTATGCCTGCAGCATCGAGCTGTTCGATCAAAAGTTCTAAGGCACGATCCAATTCAATCTGCGATGCCATATAGGCACGAATGGTCGTCGATGCCTCCATATCAGCAACCAGCTCTCGATTTTTTTCTGCCATATCATTACCGCCGAAATTATACAGACAGTGTCCGCTGACCGACATATAATAAACACTAAAAGGGCGCTGATCAATATATTGCGGTACGGTAAACGCCATCATTTCCACGTCACTTTCGGGCCACAGATGCTTTTGTACGCCTTCTTCCATCCCGTTGCCGATTCCCATAAAAGAATCATACCCCAGATTTTCATGGGTCAAGTGGCGGTCGTAGTAGGTATACGATCCGTTATGATATGCCGCACTAAAATATCCTTGAGCACGCAGTTGATTGCCCAAAGTATATGCCATATCTTTTCCAATGGTATTTTTAATGCTTTTCACGCCGGCGGTGGGAATGAGTCCCGTAATCACACTGTATTCCCCCGTAGACGTACTGCCACCCCATGCCGGCTGATAATAATCCGCAAATTGAATGCCTCGCGTTGCCATGCGGTACAGTGTCGGTGTATATTTCGGATCAATGGCTTCCGCCGAAAATGCTTCCGCCGTGATCAAAATCAAATTTTTTCCTTTAAACATACCGGTATATTCGTTTTTCTTTGTTGCTTTCACGGAAGCTACATAAGCATCCACCGATTGGGTCACGGAATCCGTCTGCTCTTTGGCACGAGCTTTGAAATCAATATTCAGCCGATTGTACTCGGGCCGCCCCTCCGCACTGGGTCCCTGTATTTCGGGGGTAATTTCCTCAACGGCTATCATGAAATCTTCTTCTGCCGGATTCGATAGCCCTTCCAAAACAAAGCTTCCAAGCAAGCCGAACCTTCCGACGGCATTGTTAAAATTAAACTCATCTCGAACAAACACGCGGTCGCTATTGCGAACAAACAGCACCGTACAAAGCATTCCCGTCACCAAAACTGCGATTAAGGGTAATATAAAAATACGTTGTTTTTGTATCGGTTTTAAATTTCGGAATTGTTTTACAAAGCAATATACAAGCAGAGGAACAAAGAACAAGATTGTCATATAAAATTTACGTCCCACCGCGCCGAGAACCGTTTCCACAAATCCGCCTGCCACATCACCTGCACCCGTGCCGATGCTTTGCAAATCTGCAAACGCTTTCATCGCATCATGCAAATAATATTCCACACCGAAAATCACGCATAATACGACCAAAAGAAAAGGGTTGACAAACCGTCTGCCTTTCGTAGGAATTAAAAGCAAAATCGACCGAAAAAACAATCCCACAATCAAAGAAAAGCATAAAGCATAAAAAACACCTATGCCAAAATAGGGGACTTCTGCCGAAGTCCGAAGCAAAAGTTCTTCAAAAAAAACAGCAAAAAAACAAAGTAAAGCCGAACATAAGCCGGAAAATATTTTTTTAAGACGCACGGTCATTATCTTCTTGTCCTTTCAAAAAAATAGGGAGAGGTAAAAAACATTCTATAATCTTTTATTATACGCTTATTTTTGACAAAAGGAAATACTTTTTTCAATTTTTTTATTTTTTATGCTTTTTCATTCATTGATTGCAAAAATCACCATTGCGTTTTAGTGATAAAAAGCCGTTTTCCCGATGGTTGTCACATAGCTTCTATTCTTTGCTGCCCACGAGCTTGTGCGGGATGCCGGAGAAAAATATAAGGCATTTGCACAAGGACACTCGCCATGCTCTGCCAATCGAACGGCAAGGATACAATCCAAAGCGGAATCCATCTGTAAAAGATCGTGGCTGAATGCCGGCGGAAACTGCACACCGTATTTGTTGTCATAGATAACAGCATGTACCGTATTCGGGAATAACGAGCTTTGTACACGATTAAAAATCACGCTTGCCACGCCAATTTTTCCATCCATTGGCTCTGCGCCTGCTTCCAGCCAAACCAATGATGCTAAGATTTTTACATCATATGCATTATAAGGCGATGTGACTTCCGAAGGAACAACCACCCCCGAGGCTTCCACATACACCGTAAAGGTCTCCTGATCCCACATCACCCCGCAAGAGAAAAATTCTGCCACGGCACGAAGAGGCACATAAAAAGAATTGTTTTTGAGAACAGCCGTTACCGAAGAGCCGGACAGGTCATCGGCATAGCAAAAAATACTTGTGCCTTGCAGGCATATTTCTGCGGCACGAGTTTCCTCATGCCAGATCACGTTCGCCCCCAATGCCGTGCCTACGACACGAACCGGCACAAACACACTGCCTGTATCATCTAAAAAGCCGGCACAAGAAAGACGGGTGTCATTGATATATATGTCCACGGGAAGCTCGTACCCGTTGTGGACAATCGGTGCCGCTCCGGCACAAATTTGCAGTAAAAGCCATACAAAAAACACCGAAAAAAACAATCGACGCATGATAAAACCTCCGATCTTCATTTTTAAATTATAGACAAGTCCTCTTATAAAGTCAAGTTTTTTTGCAGAATTGACATTCTATCATATTTGTGCTATAGTATATTTGGGTTTATATAGAATAGGAGTAGATATCATGGATTTATATATTGAAAGCATTTGTGTGCATCCGATGACAGCGACCAATAAAATGATTTGCATCCTTGCCTCCGTGCTCGGTGCCATGTTTTCCGTTGCCGCTTTTTTGTTTTTTGACTGGTACACGATTTTTCTTGTGGGTATCATTGTTTTTCTTGTATCCCGTATCATTTGTTCCCAAAATTATGAATATGAATATATATTGGATGCAAGCTCCCTTTGCATATTTAAAATCGTCAATAAAAGCAGTCGGAAGAAGCTCCTTGAGATTCCCGTGGAAAAAATGATTTCTCTGTCCCCCTATCATCAAGCACCCAACGACGGGTATATCCTGCATGCCAACGGAACAGACGAAAATGCCATGGTGCTCAGTGTTTCCGACACCAAAAGAACCAAGCTGATTTTTTGTCCCAATGAAAAAATGACCGATGCGCTTTCCAAAATCCTGAAGCGTTATTGAAAAGAGGTTTTTTCATGTATATTGCAACTGCCGCACAGCAAAAAGCCGCCGATTTATATACTATTCAAAAGATGGGTGTTCCGTCTTTGGTCTTGATGGAAACGGCGGCAAACCGTCTGATGGATGCTTGCCCCGATGCCACACGTGTCATTATTTTCTGTGGTGGCGGCAACAATGGTGGCGACGGATTTTGTCTGGGACGACTTCTTGCTCAAAAAAATAAAGACGTCACCTTAGTCCGCCTGTATGCGCCCGAAAAGATGTCCCCGGATGCACAAACAGAATATGCACTCGCTCTGCGCTTCGGTGTTTCTGTAATCTCATTGGAAGAAGCATCTGCTCTTTGCGGTGCAGATCTTGTGATTGATGCCATGCTCGGCACAGGACAATTCGGTGCTCCCAAGGGCAAAATTGCCGAAGCCGTCACGCTCTATAACCAAATGTCGGGAATCAAGCTTGCCGTGGATATCCCCACCGGTGTCAACTGCGATACCGGCGAAGTCTATATCCCTGCCGCCAAAGCTGACCTGACCGTTTGTATTGGCTCATTGAAATACGGTGTTTTGGTCGGAGAAGGGCAGAAAATTGCCGGAAAGGTAATCTTAAAAGACATCGGAATACCCAAAGAAGCTATCGATGCCGCCGGGATTTGCGGTACATTGGCAGATGTCGCATGGGCAAAAGCTCATCTTCCTGTGCGTGCTTTGGATGCACATAAATACAGCTGCGGCAATCTTCTTATTTTTTCCGGTTCTGTCGGCATGACAGGGGCCCCCACCCTTGCCGCCCAAGGTGCACTCTACAGCGGTGCCGGTCTTGTTACCGTTGCCGTTCCGTCCTGTATTTCAAACATCATTTCCGTAAAGCTCACAGAGCCTTTGATTTTGCCACTTTCCGAAGAGGGCGACACCTTTTCCTCGGATGCCGGAAGGATGGCTTTGGAACACATGACAAAAACCGATGCCGCCCTGATTGGTCCCGGCATCAAGCTTACACCGAGCTCTGCCAAAGCCATGCAGGATTTCATAGAAAAAGCTTCCTGCGCCCTCGTCATTGATGCCGGCGCACTGCCTTTTACAGAATCTCGCCCCGACGAAAAAAGATCAACCACGGTCATCACGCCGCACCGAGGCGAAGCCGCTCGCATTTTGGACTGCACGGTACAAGAGATCAACGCTGATCCCGTCAAAGCCGCACAAATGCTTGCGAAAAAAACAGGTTGTGTTTCCGTCTTGAAAGGGCATCCTACCATAACAGCAACCCCTGATGGAAAGCTTTATGTCAACACCACCGGCAATCCCGGCATGGCAACCGGCGGCACGGGCGACGTGCTTGCCGGCGTGATCACCTCGTTGATTGGTCAGGGAATAAAGGCCGCACACGCCGCCGTGCTCGGTGTGTATCTGCACGGCTTGGCAGGCGATATTGCCGCAAAGCAAAAAGGGGAACACGGGCTTTGTGCCACAGATGTTGCAAAGGCGCTCCCCATAGCTATATCTATCACACAAGGAAAGAATGTGTCTGTATGAATGAAATTCGAAAATCCACCTATGAAGTAGACCTGGGCAAGCTTGCCCACAACTATAATATTATAAAAAAGCATACCGATGCCGAGGTGTTGGCTGTCGTCAAAGCCAACGGCTACGGACACGGTATGATTCCCGTTGCCCAGACGCTTTTGTCCTGCGGCGCTTCCATGCTGGGGGTCACCTGTGTTGCCGATGTTGCCGCGCTTCGCAAAGCAGGCATTTTTTCACCGGCTCTTATTTTAGACGGTGATTTTCCCGATAATGCCGCCAAGGCTGTCGAGTTAGGCGCCATTCCTGCTGTCTATTCTCTTGCCTACGCCAAAAAGCTGTCGGAAGCCGCCGGCGTCAATCGCACTCGTGTGCCGATCCACATCAAGGTCGACACGGGCATGAATCGTATCGGACTTCCGCCCACGGAAGAAGGGCTTCAAATTCTCAAAGAGATTGCCGCACTGCCGCATCTTCAACTGCAGGGGATTTTCACTCATTTTGCTTGTGCCGATATGCCGGATGCCACCTCCACCCAGATGCAGTACCAAAAGTTTAAAGCCTTTGCCGATGAAGTAAACAGCATGGGGCTTTGTCCGATTGTCCATTGCTGTAACAGTGCCGCCACACTGAAATTCCCCGAAATGCACCACAGCATGGTTCGTCCCGGCATTATTCTCTATGGTCATATGCCCGACGAATCCATGGAAAACACCTTTGATCTTCAACCCATTTCCACGCTGAAGGCAAGAGTATCCTTTGTGAAAACCATTCATAAGGGCGACCGTGTCAGCTATGGCGGAACCTTTGAGGCAGAGCATGACACGACCATTGCCACCCTACCCATCGGCTATTCCAACGGACTTTCCCGTAGCCTTTCCAATCGCGGCTATGTCTTGATTCGCGGAGAAAAAGCGCCTTATGTCGGAAAAATTTGCATGAATCAATGTATGATTGACGTGTCAATGGTCAACAATATTCATGTAGGCGAAGAAGTCACGATTTTCGGACCCGAGCTTCCTGTGGAAAATTTAGCCGCACTGTCAAATACGATTTGCTACGAAACCCTGTGCGCTGTCGGCGAAAACACGCCGCGTGTATACATAGCCGGGGACGGAAAAAAATACATTTGACAAAGTTCTTTTCTTCATATATAATCGATTTGTGGGGTAATACACAAACGATGGAGGGGAGAAAAGTGTTAAGGCGCAAAACCTGCCGGATTTACATCGGGCAAAGACAACAAAAACAGCTTCAAAAAATATCGGCAAAAACCGACATTCCTGTCAGCATCTTGGTTCGTCGTGCCATCAAGCGATATTTGAAGCACCGAAATCGTTTTTTGAAACTACGTCAAATGAAAAAAGGCTACATTGCTATGGGTGCTATCAATCGGGCACTGGCAAACGAAGCCGTTTTTTCGGACGATCAACAATTCTTCACTTACGAACATTTTTTGTCGGAGAGTGAATGATAAATGATCAAACGCGGCGATATATTTTATGCAGACTTGAGTCCGGTTGTCGGCTCGGAGCAGGGAGGGATTCGTCCCGTCTTGATTATCCAGAACGACATCGGCAACAAATACAGTCCCACGGTGATTGTCGCCGCCATCACATCGCAAATCGGAAAAGCAAAGCTCCCTACGCACATTGAGATTCCCGGCAAAGACCAGGGGCTCACCCGTGATTCCGTTGTGCTTTTGGAGCAGATTCGTACCGTCGATAAAAAAAGACTCCGAGAAAAAATCGGACATATCGGAGCCACACAAATGAACCATGTTAATCGCGCTTTATGTATCAGCTTAGCTCTGCATGGGGAATAAACGAATGGAGGTTAAAAATTCATGAAAAAAAATCGTATTTTAATAGGACTTATTTTCCTTCTTTTATTCTGCATCAACATTGGTGCCGACACCGACACGCAAAATGATCCGTTGGTTACGAAAAGTTATGTGGATAAAATCGTCGCCGAACAGGTAGAAAAAGCCGTCGCCGAACAAATAGAAGCTGCCCCCGTGCAAAGCAGCAGCTTCATTGTGCTCCATATGGACAAAGGCACTCGGATCTACGGCGATGAGGGCACCGAGTTTATTCTGCGCAGTGGGGAAGCCTATGCCACCGTGGGAACCAACGGGCCCATGATTGACGTCACCGCAGGGGCTGATCTTTCAGAAAACGAAGCCCTTATAAAAAACCACCTCCTGCTTTGTCCCCGTAATGATGGCCGTGCCATTGTTGCCAAAACAGAGGTGTATATCATGGTCAAGGGAAACTATGAGCTTCGCTCCAACTGAAAATAAAAAAAGGATGAAAGCCATGTGCAAGAGGTTTTTCATCCTTTTTTGTTTTCAGTTTATTCACAGAAAACACCTTGACACCGGAAAAACAAATTTGGTAAAATAAAGAAAATTATAAAAGGGAGGTTTCCTTTATGAGTTTAAAAAATCATTCTGCCATAACGCCCGAGATCGAGCATTTGGCGGCACTTTCCACCAAAAACAGCAATATCGATCCCGCCTTGTACGGGACATATCAAGTCAAACGGGGACTCCGTGATTTAGACGGCAAAGGCGTGGTCACGGGGCTAACGGAAATTTCCACGATTCATGCCTCCGAAACGGTTGACGGAAAAGAACAGCCGGCGGAAGGAAGACTTTACTACCGCGGCATTTCCGTCAATGATCTGGTCAGCGGCTTCACAAAGGAAAATCGCTTCGGTTTTGAAGAAACCACCTATCTTTTGCTTTTCGGTGAGCTTCCGACAAGGCAAAAGCTGGATGATTTCTCTCGCCTTCTTTCCGACTACCGCACATTGCCCACCAATTTTGTGCGTGATGTCATTATGAAAGCACCCAATGAAGATATTATGAATTCCTTGGCACGCAGTATACTGACGCTATATTCTTATGATAAGAACGCCAATGACTTATCGATCCCCAATGTACTGCGCCAGTGCCTGCAACTTACGGCATGCCTGCCGCTTCTTGCCGTGTATGCTTATGCGGCGTATCGCCATATTGCCAAAGGAAAAAGTCTTTTTATCCACCGTCCCAAGCCGGAGCTGTCTACAGCAGAAAATTTCCTGCGCCTTCTGCGCTCCGATAAATCCTTCACGCCTCTGGAAGCAAAGCTTTTGGATCTTTCGCTCGTTCTTCACGCAGAGCACGGCGGCGGCAACAACTCCACCTTCACCACCCATGTGGTCACCTCCTCCGGCACGGATACCTATTCTTCCATGGCGGCATCCTTGTGTTCCTTGAAAGGCCCCAAGCACGGCGGTGCCAATATCAAAACCCGTGCCATGTTTCATGACCTGAAAAAGAATGTGCATAATTGGAACAACGACAAAGAAATCATCGATTACTTAACGAGGCTATTAAACAAAGAAGCCTTTGATGGGGCAGGGCTGATCTACGGCATGGGACACGCCGTGTATTCCTTGTCCGACCCCAGAGCAGTTCTGTTTGAATCCTTTGTCGGTGCCCTGGCAGAAGAAAAAGGCAAAGACAAAGAGTTCAAATTGTATCAACGTGTAGCTGCTTTGGCAACGGAAGTCATTGCCGAAAAGAGAAAAATCTATAAAGGCGTCAGTCCCAATATTGACTTCTACAGCGGCTTTGCCTATGATATGCTCAATGTGCCGCCGGAGCTTTTCACCCCGATTTTCGCCACCGCCCGCATCGCCGGCTGGAGTGCACACCGCTTGGAAGAGCTGATTGGTGCAGGAAAGATCATCCGTCCTGCCTACAAATCCGTTGCTCAAAGCAGAGATTACATTCCGCTGTCCGAGCGATAAAACAACAGGCATCTGTCCCTCTACAGTATTTTATGTAACCCCTTTTGAAAGGATATGAAACAATTTGAAAACCGGATATCTCATCAAACGATTTATTCCTTATTTTAAAAATTATAAGTGGATTTTGGTTTTAGACCTTTTGTGCGCTTCCCTCACCACCGTGTGCGAGCTTGTGTTTCCCATGCTGGTGCGCTACATCACGGATTTGGGCATCAATGATATTGCCTCTTTAACTGTCGGTATCATTTTAAAAATCGGTGTGTTTTATCTGATTCTCCGTGTGATTGACTCTGCCGTCAATTTTTATATGGCACACACAGGGCACATCATGGGCTCTAAAATCGAAACAGATATGCGCCGTGATTTGTTCTCCCATTTGCAAACCCTGCCCCATGCTTATTTTTCCGATCATAAGGTCGGGCAGATTATGTCGAGAATTACCAGCGATTTATTTGACATCACGGAATTTGCCCATCATTGCCCCGAGGAAATTTTCATTGCAGGGCTGAAGCTGATTGTGTCTTTCATAATCCTCTGCGGCGTAAACGTGCCGCTCACGGTTATCATGTTTTTATCCTTCCCCTTGGTTTTTGTGGTTGTGAAATTTTTCAACAGCCGTATGCGAAAAGCATTTAAAGACCAACGTGTGCAATTAGGTGAAATCAATGCCCAGGTAGAGGATTCGCTCCTTGGCATCCGCGTGGTCAAATCCTTTGCCAACGAAGAAATCGAGGCTACTCGTTTTGAAGGCGGCAATCAAAAGCTTTTGGATACCAAGAAAACCAGCTATTTCTATATGGCAGGTTTTCAGACCTCCAACCGTGCGTTTGAAGGAATCATGTATCTTCTGATTGTGGTTGTAGGTGCGCTCTTTATGATTAATGGCAAAATCACCCCCGCAGACATGACGGCATATCTTCTTTATATCAGCACCCTTCTTGCCACCCTTCGCACCATCATCCAGTTCACCGAGCAGTTCCAGCGCGGTATGACCGGTATTGAGCGATTCATCGAAATTTTAGATACGCCATCCGACATCACCGACAAGCCGGAAGCCGTAGAGCTTTCCGACGTGAAAGGCGATATCGTTTTTGAAGATGTGGCTTTTTCCTACGAAGCCGATATGCCCCGGGTTTTGTCCCACATTAACTTACATATTCCGCAAGGCAAAAATGTTGCCCTGGTCGGGCCATCCGGTGGCGGCAAAACCACCTTATGCAGCCTCATCCCCCGAGTCTATGATGTGTCGGAAGGAAGCGTCAAAATCGATGGCACGGATGTGCGGGACATTTCGCTCCACAGCCTTCGAAGTGCCATCGGCGTGGTACAGCAGGATGTATATCTGTTCTCCGGCACGGTCTATGAAAACATCGTGTACGGCAGACCCGATGCCACACGGGATGAAGTCATCGAAGCCGCCAAAATGGCAGGGGCACATGAATTTATTTCCGCCTTGGAAAACGGCTACGACACCTATGTGGGTGAGCGTGGCACGAAGCTCTCCGGCGGACAAAAACAGCGCATCAGCATTGCTCGTGTTTTCCTTAAAAACCCGCCTATTTTGATTTTAGATGAACCGACTTCTGCACTGGATAACGAAAGCGAGCAATTGGTGCAAGCCTCGCTTGAGAAGCTTGCCCACGGCAGAACCGTGCTCACCATTGCTCATCGCCTTACTACCATCCGAAATGCCGATACCATTCTGGTGCTCACGGAAAACGGCATCGAAGAGCAGGGCTCTCATAAGGAGCTGATTGAAAAGGGTGGCTTGTATCATAACTTGTATCAGCTGTACGCAACCTTATAAAACTTAACATGCCAAAAAGAACCTATATTCTCAGATGGTACGACCTCTGAAAATATAGGTTCTTTTTTGTTTTGGTGCATTATTTCTTTCTCTTTGACAAAACATAAATCAAACGCCAAACTGAAAGATTTTTATTATATTCGAAAAATCTTTCAGTTAAGTGAATAAAAATATTGACTTTTGCAAAATCTTTCAGTATAATGAAATACGAGGTGATGATTTTGATTTACAGAGAGCATTATATTAAAGAGGTTCGTCCTTTCTACGATTCTGATTTAATTAAAATTATAACGGGCATACGCCGAAGCGGTAAATCTATTATTATGGAGCAAATCGCCCAAGAGCTCCGTAGTAAAAGCGACAATATTATTTATTTAAACTTTGAAGATAAAAAGATTTCATCCAATATCAAAACCCCCGATATGCTGATTTCCTACGTTGAAGAAAACCGAAAAGACGGGAAGTGCTATCTCTTTTTTGATGAAGTGCAGGAGCTTGAAGGCTGGCAGGATGCATGTAAAACCTTAAGATTGTATGATTATTCTATTTTTATTACCGGATCCAATTCAAAATTACTTTCCGGTGAATTCACAAAGGAACTCAGCGGAAGATTTGTTTCCTTTCGCATCCGTCCGTTTGTGTATAAGGAGATTTTGGAATATTCTGCACAGCTTGGCAAGGAAGTATCTGTCAGTGACTATCTTGTTTGGGGCGGCTTCCCTAAACGCTTTGAATTTGAATCGGGTTCTGCGCAGGAGCGATATCTTAATGATTTAGACGATACCATTGTCATCAATGACTTAATTAAGAGATACAAAATTAAAAAGGTAAGTTTATTTAAAAGCTTGGTTAATTTTATTCTTCGCAGTAACAGCAGGATAGTATCCGCCAATTCTATTCACACTTATATCAAGCAAGAACACGAACAGTGCTCCGTTAATACAATCATGAAGTATATAACATATCTTGAGGAAGCATATATTATTGAAGCTGTCAAGCAGTATTCTACGAAAACCAAAAAGGAATTGAAATACTATGCAAAGCTCTACAACGCCGATGTCAGTTTAAATTCCATTCGTTGTATGAACAACCGATATGACCTTACTCACAATTTAGAAAACATCGTATATAACGAATTGATCTATATGGGATATGAAATGTATGTATACAATAATAACGGCAAAGAGATTGATTTTCTTGCCGTAAAGGACGGAAAACAATATTTCGTGCAGGTGGCATACAGTGTGGCAGAAGACAAAGCATATAACAGAGAATTTGATGCATTTAAAAACATGGATAACCTTTCACAGAGGATTATCATCACAAATGATGATATCGATTATTCCACAAGCACTGTCCGGCATATCAAATTGAAAGACTTCCTTATGATGACGTCCCTTTAAAATTCAATATTTTCTATAAAGCATCTGCCTGCGGACAGGTGCTTTTCTTATTTATAATAAATTGCGTGCATACTATATCTCGAATTTCCAAAAAGCCCTCTCTTTGTGTGAAAATTTCTTCATGCTAAATTAAAAACAGAAAGGAAGGATGCATATGTATCGAATCACCGAAAAAAACATCAAAGCATTTGAAAATTATCTATGCGAAGAAGAAAAAAGCGTACATACCGTGGAAAAGTATGTACGTGATATCAAAGGTTTTCAGGCTTGGCTTGCGGGCAAAGCCATCACCAAGGAAGCTGTTCTTTCTTATAAAGAAAAGCTCCGAGAAAGCTATGTTCCGACAACCGTGAATTCCGTTTTGTCATCTTTAAATGTCTACTTTTCCTTTATGGGCATTCCTGCCCTGAAGGTCAAAGCCTTAAAAATACAGCACCGTATTTTCTCCGCACGGGAACGGGAGCTCACGAAAGAGGAATACGAGCGGCTGGTCGTGGCGGCAAAGCAAAAAGAAGACACACGGCTGTATTATCTTTTGCAAACCATTGCCGCCACGGGCATCCGCGTATCGGAGCTTTCGTTCATTACCAAAGAAGCCGTGATGTGCGGCTATGTTATGATTCAAAATAAAGGCAAGTTGGGGCAAATTCTTCTGCCAAAAAAGCTGTGCCGTATGCTCAAGGACTATATGAAAAAGCAGAACATTCAAAGCGGTGCGGTCTTTGTCACCAAAAGCGGCAAGCCCATGGATCGCTCCAACATCTGGTCTGCCATGAAGCGCCTGTGCCACGATGCCGGTGTCAGTAAAGAAAAGGTCTTTCCCCATAACCTGCGCCACCTCTTTGCCCGCACCTTCTATACCCTCCACAAAGACATCGTGCGCCTTGCCGATATTTTAGGACACACCAATGTCCAGACCACAAGAATCTATACCATGGAAAACGGCGATGTCCACCGCCGCAGATTAGAAAAATTGGGACTCCTACAATGCTGAAAGGGCATACCACATAATTTCTATTATGTGGTATTTCCCATCCGAGGACAGATTCCGCTCCGGTGGAAAGGGGGCGCGCCATCGCTTAGAACAAGGAGTCTGTCAATCCAAACAAAGAAAGGAAAGATGTTTATGAAATCAAAGCTTTTTCGTTTATTCTTTTTGCTGACGCTTCTGGTCGGCATTGTTTTTGTGCCGCATGCCTCGGCAGCATGGGATTGGGATCTCACAGACGGTACACTCACCATTAACACTTTTGGTGTGGCGGATTACCCAAGCGATTACCCGTGGCATGACGAACGTTCTTCCATTACAACCGTACTCATCACCGATGGAGTACCCTCCATTGGTAATTGTGCATTTGATTCTTGCTCATCTCTCACAAAAGTTACCATTCCGAATAGTGTATCATCTATTGGAGAATGGGCTTTTTCGGAATGCGATGCTCTTAGAAGTATTATTATTCCCGATAGTACATCGTCCATTGGAGAATATGCTTTTTCCAATTGTAGTGCCCTCAACAGCGTACTCTTGGGGAAGAATGTTTCATCTCTCGGAGCCAGTGCGTTCAGTGAATGTGAAGCTCTTACAAATATTATTATTCCCGACAGCCTCTCCCGTATTGCTCCCCATACTTTCACAAACTGCGGATTTTTAACAATATACATGCCTTCATCCATTACAAACATTGACCCCTCTTCTTTTGAAGAAACAGACATCAAAATGATGTATGTAACAGAAAACTCTTATGCTCACACCTATGCAGTGAAAAATAACATTCCGTATTCCTTCCATAATATCCCCGTAACCGATATTACTCTTTCTCAAACAACACTCAATATGATAGAAGGTTCCACTCATACTCTAACGGCAATAGTCACGCCGGCAAATGCCAGCGACACCACTGTCACTTGGAAATCCTCCGATGACAGCGTTGTTACTGTTAATGATGGTATTGTAACAGCGATTTCTGCCGACACTGCAATTATCACGGCAACCTCCATGGATGGCTCAAAAGCCGCTTCCTGTCTTGTCGCCGTGAGTTCTTCCGGAACCATTCCGCCCATCGTCCCTCCGACAGAGGATGTACCCCAAATCGTACTGACCGGTGCAAAAACCTCTACTGACACCACCGTTACCGTAGACGTGAGCATTGCCAACAACCCGGGCTTTATCAGCTTGAACCTTGAGATTGATTACGATCCCACCTATCTGACCTTGACGGGCATCACCGCCAACAGTGGTGTCGGTGCCACCTTCACCAAAGCACAAAGCTACACCAAGGTTCCTTATAACTTTTCCTGGAGCAGCACCAACAATGTCTACTACAACGGTTCTTTGGCTACTTTGACCTTCACGGTCAGTGCCGATGCGCCCGATGGCGTATATCCCATTACCGTCAGCTATTACAAGGGCGTAAACGGCAACTATACCGACGGCAAAGATGTGAACTTTGATACAAACTACGAGCCCTTGAACCTCTCTTATGTCAGCGGCAATATTGCCGTAACCAGCTATACCCCCGGTGATGCCGATGGAAGCGGCTCTATCAATGACCGTGATGCTACCTACATGCTCCGCTACCTTGCCGGTTGGGACATTTCAGGCATTGTGATCGATGCTTTGGATGTGGACGGCAGTGGTACGATCAACGACCGTGATGCAACCATCTTGCTTCGCTATCTTGCCGGCTGGGATGTAGAGCTCAAATAAGGAGGCTTTCGGATGAAACATTTTCGGATGATTTTTTTAGTTTCGCTTTTTTGCTTCCTGTTCTCCCTGTGCGCCTTTGCCGCAGGAACGGTTTCCGTTGGCTCTGTGACGGCGCAAAAAGGTGACACGGTAGAAATCCCCGTTACCCTTTCCGGCAACACGGGCTTTGCAAGCCTCGGCATTGAAATCGGCTACGATAGCTCTGTGCTTTCCTTGACGGGCGTGACTGAAGGCTCTGTAGGCGCAACCTTCACCAAATCACAAACACTGACCACGAACCCCTACAACCTCGGTTGGAACTGCACCGATAACAATACCTTTAACGGCACCCTTGCAACCCTCACCTTCACGGTGCTGACCGATGTTGCAGGTGTTTACCCCGTAACTGTCAGCTACTACAAGGGCAGAAACGGCAGCTACACCGACGGCTTTGACGTGAACTACGATGAAAACTTCGATGCCTTGGGGCTTTCCTACAAGAGCGGCAGTGTCACGGTAGAGGGCTCGACTACACCTACTGTGCAAGTGAATATCGGAAATCAAAGCATCACGCTTGTTTCCGACAACGACACCCTTTCCGGTGCTGTTCTTGTGGCACACTACGATAGTGACGGCAGAATGATAGAGCTTAGAAGCTGTCCTGCCGCTTCCGTCATCACCCCCGATTTATCCGCGCCGACGAGCGGCGATACCGTCACTGCCTTGTGGTGGCACGATATTGATTCCATGCAGCCTCTTGCCAATAGCGGTACAGTTACCATTCCGTAAAAAAACATTCTGTTCTTTCACCCCCTGCCATCCATACACGGCAGGGGGTGTTATTTTTCTATTAAAAAAGAAGGGGCTGTAAAATAATTCTTTTGAATCCGGGGATGGAAAAAAAGAGTGCGGAACGTGCGAACTGAATACATTATCAAGGCGTAGCCTTGATAATGTCATCCCGAAGGCGTACGATGGTACGTCTGGGCGTTCGTTCGCG
>JAFPCL010000238.1 GCA_017390225.1 Clostridia bacterium | reverse complement strand
GGCAACGGGAAAAGCGGATATTACCGCTAAAACTTTAGACTATAAGGTGAATGTCGATAATAAAATCTATGACGGCACGACCGTCGGCGCAGGAACAATTACGCTTACCAATGTGGTTTACGGAGATTCTGTTTCTGCCAACGCCGAAAGCTACACTTTTGCTGACCGAAATGTCGGCACGGATATCACCGTGGCGGCAATGGGCATTGTTCTTTCAGGCAATGATGCAAAAAAATACACAATCGTTTATTCGGGTAGCGGTTATGCCGATATCACAGCGCGTACAGTAACAGCTACGATGCAAGCTGACAATAAGGAATATGACGGTACGACAGCCGCAACGGGACATCTTTTACTTTCTGGTGTCTTACCGGGTGATGAAGTGGCGGCTGTGGCACAAAGCTACAACTTTGCCGGCAAAAATGTCGGCAACGGGCGCACGGTAACAGCTGAGGGAATCGCACTTGTTGGCGCTGACAGCATGAATTATATAATGGAGGGATTGGAAAAGCTGATCGGGGTGGCAAATATATTGAAAAAGCCTGTAACCGTGACAGCGAAAGACCAAACGATTCCTTTGGGTTCCGATATCGCCTTTGGGACGGATAAAATCACAACAACGGAATTGGCGAACGGCGATACGGTAGTGGAAGTCACTCTTTCGGCAGACTTTGAAAAAGGAACGATTACGCCGAGTGTATGTCGATTTGAGGATTCATTCGGTGCGGATATGACATCAAACTATGACATTTCCTATGCAGATGGCATCATTACCGTAGAGCACACAAAACTTCGCGGCGATGTCAACTGCGACGGGGAAGTGCGCATGAATGACCTGATTCTTCTGCTTTCATATCTGTCTACCTCTGCTCCTTTGTCGGAGCAGGGAATGATCAATGCAGATGTGACGGAGGATGGCAAAGTTCTGATGAATGACCTGGTTGTGCTTTTGACATATCTCAGTGCCGGTTATTGGATTTGATATTTCTCAATAAAACTTCATTCCATGGCAAGCAAACAAAAAATGCTTGCTATGGAATTTTTTTTTGTGGGAAATCGGTGGAGGAGTGGGGATTTTATCCCACTTTTTGCGATTTTTTTTGAATTGACTAATTTCGCAGAAAAATTCAAAACTCTTGACAAAATGAAGAAATATGAAAATATATACATGGATAAATATGACAAAAAATATGCAAAAAATGCTTGCAATACAAGATGAAATTTGGTATAATTTTTATAGTGGGATGAAAAATCCCAAAGTGGGAAAGGAGGAATGCAGATGCGTATCGGAGATCAAATCATTTTTACCGGCAACGGAAGCTATGCCATTGACCCGAAAGGGCGTGTCAGCATTCCTGCAGATTATCGCCGTGATATGGGGGAAGAAAGTTGTATGATTACTTGCGGCAGTCGCAAGTGTCTTAGAATTTATCCGATGGTTTCTTATCGGAATGTGGTTCTTCGCCTGATGGAGATCAGTGATAATTTCAACGGTGATATCATGCTGGATCCTCATTTCCGACGGATTGTGGAAACATTCACTTCCGAAGCTGTGGAAGGCAAGATTGACGACCACGGCAGAATGCTTATTCCGCTTGCACTCCGTGAACGCATCGGGGTGGACAAGCAGACTTATATTCGCGGATGCGGCAATGTCTTTGAAATCTGGGCAGAAGAAGAATGGAAAGAAAATGCATTGACAAAGCCTGAAGATTTTGAAGCTTCGGCACATCATGTTGCGAAGCTGTTCAAAGAACGGAAGGAAGGTGCTTTCCATGAATGATTTTCATCATATTACCGTTTTGAAACAGGAACTTGTTGACATGGTTTTGGGAAGACCTGACGGAATCTATGTGGACATGACGTTGGGTGGCGGCGGTCACTCGGAAGAACTTCTTAGGCGATCAGATGCCTTGCGCGTGATTGGTATAGATCAAGATGATACGGCACTTGCCGCGGCAAGTCAAAGACTGTCGGTTTATGGTGACAGGTTCACGGCGGTGAAAGGAAATTTTCGAGACATCAAAGCTATCATTGGCGGACAAGCCGTGTCGGGCATAATGGCAGACCTCGGGGTTTCTTCTCCGCAACTGGATGATAAAGAACGTGGATTTTCTTTCATGAAAGAAGCTTATCTTGATATGCGCATGGACCAATCGGCACCCAAAACCGCATATGACGTTGTTAATACATACACAGAAAAAGAACTTACAGATATCTTGTTCACCTATGGGGAAGAGCGGTATACCAAACGGATTGTTTCCGCTATCCTGCGCCATCGAGCACAAGCTCCCATTGAAACAACAACACAGTTGGCAGATATCATTGTGTCGGCGATTCCCGGTGGTGGTAAATGGCAGGGGATTCACCCGGCAACACGCGCGTTTCAAGCAATTCGCATTGAAGTTAATGATGAACTCGGTGCATTAAAGCAAGCGGTTTATGACGGATTTGAGCTTTTGGAGTCCGGCGGAAAAATGGCTTTTATATCATTCCATTCGCTGGAAGAGAGAATTGTGAAACAAGCATTTACGGACTTTTCAACGGGGTGTACTTGCCCGAAAGAATTTCCTGTCTGTGTATGCGGAAGAAAGCCGCGCGGCAGCAAAGTAACCAAAAAGCCTATATGTCCCGGAGATTCAGAACAAACGGAAAATCCCAGAGCAAGAAGTGCGAAGCTTCGTGGAATCATTAAAAACTAAGGAAGAGGAAGATATAAAATGGAAAACAAGCCTTATTATTTTTACGCATCGGCAAACAGCTACAACTATGAAAGTGTTGCACATGATTACGAAGTGCCTGTTGTTCCCGAAAGAAAACGTAAATCAAATAAGGAAAAACAGAAAGAACAGATGGGAAAAGCGGTTGCACGCCGTTTGATTTCCTATGTTTTAGCGGCATTTGTCGGCTTTAGCGGCATTCTGTGCGCTTCTGTTTTGTATAAAGGCGAAACCGATGCTCTTGCGAAAAATGCACAGAAACTGCAACGACTTCAAAATGATAATGTGCGATATCAATCGGAACTTTCTCGAAAAATGGCGCCCGAAACCATTCGTCAAATTGCTACGGAAGAGCTGGGTATGAGCTATGTGGATTACGATCCTATTTATATTCGTGTGATGCAGGGAGAACAAATCGTTGTATATAAATAATGATTTACGGCATAATCGACAGTTTGGAGGACTAAAATAATATAAAAACGAGAAGGAGCGGCTTTTGCCGACGAAAGAATTATGCAGAATATTAAAAAAAGAATCTGGATTATATTTATAGTTTTTGCTGCGCTGATGGTTATACCTGTCTGCGCTCTATTTTATATTCAAATAATTCGAGGAGATGAATTTCGTCGCATGGCAATGCAGCAGCAGACCAAAGAATTTAATCTTGCTGCACGAAGAGGTGCGATATATGATCGCAACGGCAAGGCGTTGGTTAATAGCATTACCGTGTATGATGTGAGCATCGATCCGATCACGATTGCGGCGGAACAGAAAAAGAAAGACAATGCGGCAGCAGAAGATGGAACTACACCGATTCAATATGCCGAAGAGATTTCTGAGCTGTTATCTTCGGTTCTTCAGATAGATAGGGCGGTTGTTGATGAAAAACTAAAGAAAAACACCAACTATGAGCTTGTAAAGAAGAAAGTTTCCACAGAACAGTATGATGCAATCCTTGCGGCGAAATCTGAAAAAAATCTGCCGGGTATTTTGATGCTTGAAACAAGCATGCGTGAATATGTTTACGGAAATCTGGCGTCCAACCTGTTGGGTTTTACCGGGGCAGACAATCAAGGGCTTGCAGGATTGGAAGCATTGTATGATTCTCGACTGGGCGGCGTTGACGGTACCATGTTGTCCGCTACGGGCGGCGACCATGGGGCAAAACTTCCGTATGAATATGAACAATATGTGGATCCTGTGCCCGGAGAAGGGGTAATCCTGACACTGGATGAGGGAATCCAAGCAATTTTGGAAAGTGTTTTGAAAGAAAAAACAACCCTATACGGCTGTGAGGAGGGCGGTTGTGCCATTGCCATGGATCCGAAAACAGGGGAAATTCTCGGGATTGCATGCTCGCCGGATTATGATCTCAAAAATCCTATGGCGGAGATCACCGATCCTGAAACTTTGGCACTAATCGAGGCGGCACCGACGGAAGAAGAAAAAAATCAGATCAGAAACAGCTATTATTATACGAAACGATGGGGAAATCGCGGCTGGGAGATGACCTATGAACCCGGCTCTGTTTTCAAAATGATTACGGCATCCATTGCACTGGAAGAAAACTTAATAACACTAAATGATACCTTTTCATGTGATTCCGGCAGAACGGTTCTCGGGACACGGATTAAATGCTGGAGTACAGGCGACAGACATGGGGTTCAAAATGTTGCCAAGGGTCTGCAGAACTCCTGCAATAGCGTTTTTATGGATATCGGGGCACGGATCGGGGAAGATATGTTTAAAGAATATCTTTCCGCCTATGGATTCGGTAGAAAAACCAATATTGGATTTGGCGGCGAAGCTTTGGGTCTTTTGTGTGCGGACTATACAGCTATTGACCTTGCCGTATCTGCCTTCGGACAGACAAACACGGTTACACCGCTACAGATGATTACGGCGGCTTCTGCCGTAATTAATGGTGGTTATCTGATGGAACCGCATATTGTGAAAGCTTTCACGGATGAAAACGGAAACATCCGTGAAGCGATAGAACCTAAAGTTGTACGTCAGGTCATTTCTGAAAGCACGAGCAGTACCATGCGAGATCTTTTAGAGGGCGTTGTGGCATATGGTACGGGTAAAAATGCCTCGGTTGCAGGTTATCGTGTTGGCGGAAAGACGGGTACAAGTGAAAAATTGCCCCGTGAAGATAATAAAAAAATCGCATCCTTCTGCGGTTTTATGCCGGTGGACGATCCGAGAGTTATGGTTCTTCTTTTATTGGATGAACCTACACCGGGCGTTGGCGGTAATCATACG
>JAFPCL010000237.1 GCA_017390225.1 Clostridia bacterium | reverse complement strand
GAAGGCTAAAACATGAACATCGGATTTATCGGTGCCGGCAATATGGGGGGAGCTCTGATTGGGGGGCTTAAAAATACCCATACGATTTTTGCTTATGATAAGAATCCTGAACAGGTAAAACAGTTGGGCGTGAGAGCTTGCGATTCGGTTCAACATTTGGCAGAAAGTGTGGATGTGATTTTTCTCGCTGTGAAGCCCAATGTTTTGGAATTTGTTCTGGGTGAATTGGCACCATTTGTCAAAAACAAGCTAATCGTTTCCGTTGTTGCAGGCAAAGACATCTTTTTCATAAAAAGAATTTTGGGCGAGGATGCTCGTGTTGTCCGTGTGATGCCCAATACCCCTGCCTTAGTTGGTGAGGGGATGGCGGCTGTTGCCGCAGAGGCTCCTGTCACAAAGGAAGACACCGAGCTTGTCGTTCAAATGCTTTCCTGTGTTGGAAAAGCCGTCATACTGCCTGAAGGGTTATTTGATGCGGTCACCGGGTTATCCGGTAGCGGTCCTGCTTATGTTTTTATGATGATTGAAGCATTAGCCGACGGTGGCGTTCGTGCAGGTCTTCCGCGAGCAATCGCTATGGAGCTTGCCGCACAGACAGTTTTGGGCAGTGCCAAAATGGTCATGGAAACAGGGAAGCATCCCGGAGAACTTAAAGATATGGTTTGTTCTCCCGGAGGAACGACCATTGAAGCTGTTGCCGCGCTGGAAAATGGCGGCATGCGCGCCGCTTTTATTGAAGCGGTCATGGCATCCTACGAAAAATCCAAGAAATTATAAGCATATCTGTTCTCTTTACTTCATAGGATGAGGTAAAGGAGGGGACAGGCATGGAAAATAAAAAAACAAACAACCGCAAGATATGGATTTGCCTTGCGGTTGTTTTTATTATCGGTTCGATTTTGGGATGCATGAAAGTACCGGCGGATACACAGGAGCTTTTAAAAAACGGGCTTGTGTTGTCCGAACGGAATATTTGGCTTCGGTATATGGAAAGCAACGGGCTTTTGCTGATTTTGTGCTGGGTGTGGGGCTATTTTATGCCAATATTTCCGTTGGCATGCTTGGCTCTGGGATATAAAGCGTATACAATCACCTGCATTGGAATGACGGCTCTTGCCGAATTCGGAAGGAAGGGTGCATTGTTTTACCTGTCGGGCGTTGTGCCTCATAATGGCATTTTGATGCTTGGTATGTGCTTGGCAAGTGTGGCATCAGCAAAACTTCCGTATTTCCTGCATGAGGATGAAGTAATCTACAGACGGGAGCGGTATATCCACGGCGCTCGCTTGATTCCTTTGATTCTGCTTTTAATGTGTGTCGCCTATGGAGAATCCGTTCTTTTTACAAGAGCACTTTTCTATCTCAGAGCTTAAAATCAATCGTCGGCTTTTTCATTGGCATGATTTTAAAAGGATCCAAGGTGAATTTTTTGCAAAAGTGATCCTCGGAAACGACAACACCTTTTTTTTCGCAAATGCAGTCACCGGTTGAAGACAAGGTTTTGGCATGAAGACAGTTTTTGCAATAATTATTATCATGTTCAAGTAAAGACATGGAATATCAGCCTTTCTTTATTTTTTCTGTTTCTATCATTATAACACAGATTCAGACAAAAAGAAAGAGAAAATTCAAAGAATTGAATAAAAAGATTTTGAAATAGGCATAGGCTTGTCACTGTACAGTCTGTGCCTGTTTTTGAATGGGTGATTGACAGTAAAGAGAATCGGTGGTATAATAAATAAAAGCATGAAAACGGAGTGGTCTTATGTATAAGAAAAAGCTGTGTTTGGGTTTATTCTCGGAATTTAGCATACCAATTGAAGACCAGATTCGTCTGTTTGGACAAGTTGGCTTTGAAGCTTTTTTTTCGGGATGGGATCAAAATATTAAGAGTTATAAAAAGCTGGCGGATGACAGTGGGATGGTTTATCAATCCGTTCATGCACCCTTTGGCAATGCCGCAAAAATGTGGCAATCCGGGGAAAATGCAGAAAAAGCAACCCAAGAGCTTTTAACTTGTGTGCAAGATTGTTCGGCGGCAGAAGTGCCTGTTTTGGTTGTGCATCCTTATATCGGATTCGAAGAAACGGAGCACCCCACAAAAGAAGGAATAGAAAATTTTGGTCGCGTTGTGGATGAAGCCCAAAAATGCGGAGTGAAAGTTGCCTTTGAAAATGTGGAAGGCGAAAGCTATCTTGATGCTTTAATGAAAGCTTTTTCGTCATGTGGGGCTGTAAAATAATTCTTTTGAATCCGGGGATGGAAAAAAAGAGTGCGGAACGTGCGAACTGAATACATTATCAAGGCGTAGCCTTGATAATGTCATCCCGAAGGCGTACGATGGTACGTCGAGAGGTGAAGTTCGCG
>JAFPCL010000236.1 GCA_017390225.1 Clostridia bacterium | reverse complement strand
TTTGGTGGAAACGGAGGGGCTCGAACCCGCGACCTCACGGATGTGAACCGTGCGCTCTAACCAGCTGAGCTACGCCTCCTTGATTTGATAATGGGATTATAGCACAGAATCAAAAAAATGTCAAGTTTTTTTTGAAAAAATATTGACAAGATAAATAAAATATGCTATGATGTTTTTGTGCAATACAGACAGAAAAAGTTATTTTTTTTGAAAGTATTTGTTAAAAAAGTGTATGAAGAACATGCACCAGAATCATAAAGGAGGTTTACACAATGAGTATCGACAAAATCAGAAATATTATTTTATTGGGACACGGTAGCACGGGAAAGACTTCTTTGGCAGAAGCAATGGCATTTTCTGCCGGCGTGTTGGATCGATTCGGTAAAGTGGGCGATGGTACGACCACGTCTGACTTTGACCCCGAAGAAATTAAGCGTCAAATCAGTATCGGCACTTCTATGGTGCCCTATGATTGGAAGAATAATAAAATCAATATCATCGACACCCCCGGATATTTCGATTTTGTCGGAGAAGTGACAGAAGGTCTTTGCGCCGCAGACGGTGCCGTGATTGTTGTCAGCAGTAAATCCGGTGTTGCCGTTGGTACGGAAAATGCTTGGGAATATGCACAGGCAAAGAATTTGCCTACCGTATTTTATATCAATAAAATGAAATCCGAGCATGCCAATTTTGATAAGGTGTTGCAGCAAATTAAAGATAACTTCGGAACAAGCGTTGCCCCTGTCGTGATTCCGATTCATGAAGGCGGCAAATTGGGCGGATTTATTGATTTGATTTCCATGAAGGGTTATGCATGGCAGGGTGATAAGATTGTTCCCGGCGAAATTCCCGTATCAATGGCAGATGTCGCCAAATCCATGCGTGAAGAACTGATGGAAACCGCCGCCGGTGCGGATGAAGAGCTGATGGAAGCTTATTTCGAAAACGGCGAGCTGACAGAAGAACAGCTGAAAAAGGCTGTTGCCATCGGTGTTCGCACTCGTGTGCTCACGCCGGTTCTGGCAGGTAGCTCCGCCATCAATGCCGGCACGAACTTCTTGATGGATGCGCTCGTGGATTGGTTCCCCAATCCTTCCGAAAGAGGCAAAATCGAAGGTCATTTGCCGGAAAGCGAAGAAGCCGTTTCCTTTGAAACCAAAGAAGATGCACCGCTTTGCGCCCATGTCTTCAAGACGGTTGCCGATAACTACGGCAAAATCTCGATGTTCCGCGTTTTCTCCGGTACGCTCACCGCAGATTCGCAGGTATATAATGCCAATAAAGATGCGATGGAAAAAATCGGCCGCCTGTATGTTTTGCGCGGCAAGAAGCAGATTGAAGTGGATAAATTGGTTGCCGGCGATATCGGTGCCGTCACAAAGCTTGCGGTGACCGGTACGGGGGACACCCTTTGCTCCAAGAGCAATCCCATCATTCTGCCTGCTATCGATTTCCCGCATCCGAAGCTGACACTTGCCATTTTGCCCAAAGCCAAGGGTGATGAAGAAAAAATCAGCGCCGGTCTTAACAAGCTTTTAGAAGAAGATCCCACCTTTACCTTTGAAAATCGCGCGGAAACGCATCAGATGGTTATCTCCGGTATCGGTGATCAGCATTTGGATGTTATCTGCACCAAGCTGAAGAGTAAATTCGGTGTGGCGGTGGATTTGGGTCCTGCGAAAGTTCCGTATCGTGAAACCATCCGCAAGCCCGTGCGTGTGCAAGGTCGTCATAAGAAGCAGTCCGGCGGTCACGGTCAGTTCGGTGATGTTTGGATTGAATTTGAGCCTAATCCCGATTCTACGGAATTGGTATTTGAAGAAAAGATTTTCGGCGGCGCCGTTCCGAAGAACTTCTTCCCGGCAGTCGAAAAGGGGTTGCGTGACTGCGTGACTCGCGGCGTTTTGGCAGGCTATCCGGTGGTGAACCTCAAGGCTACCTTGGTTGACGGTTCTTACCATCCTGTTGACTCCTCCGAAATGTCCTTCAAAATGGCGGCTTCCATTGCGTATCGTGATGGTCTGCCGCAGGCAAGCCCCGTGCTGTTAGAGCCCATCGGCAAGCTGGTGGTTACCATTCCCGATGCCAACATGGGTGATATTTCCGGCGACATCAACAAGCGCCGCGGTCGCGTGCTTGGTATGAATCCCTTGGGACATGGTAAGAGCGAAATTGAAGCAGAAGTTCCCATGAGTGAAATGTCCACTTATGCTTCCGATCTGCGCTCCATCACCCAGTCCCGTGGACAGTTTACCTTTGAATTTGTTCGCTATGAGCAGGCTCCTGAAACGGTCGCACAGAAGGTTATTGAAGAATCCAAAAAAGCGGCTGAATAAAATGTAATAAAAACAAACCAAAGGTCGGGCGGTTGCTCGGCTCTTTGGTTTGTTTACTGTAATCACAGGAGGACATTATGAAGAAAACATGGACAATTATGATTGCTTGTGCCTTGCTTCTTTCGGCATGTGCACAAAAGCCGGCAGTTCCCGAAACAACGCCTGAAACGGCGGCTGAGGTTGAAGAGCCGGCCGTTTTGACCGATGCGGATCTGGACAGATTCGTGACGGAGGTGCCGGAGGAAGAGCTGTCTGAGCCGGCACGGGTGGCAGTACAGTATATTCGTGCCTTTTATGCCATGGATGCCGCCGGTTGTACGGCACATTTGCATATTTGCGGACGCGAAGCCTTTATGAATGATTTATATCTTTCCCTTTCCGAAACGCTGACGGATGAGCAAATAGCAAAAACAGGCTTTGATTTTTCCATTGATCCTGCCGATGATGCCGCTTTTTCAGCGTTTTACCAGATGTTTATGGAAGGTATGACAAAGCGCGAAATGCGCTGTACGGTGTCCAACGAAACCGTGCATGATGCGGCTTCCGAGGAAGGGAAAAAATATTTGGAAGGCTTTTTTGCCGAAGAAGAGACCGATATTCATGAGGTTTGCGTTGTGAACCTGGATGTTGCTTATATCGATAAAGGAAAGCTGAGGGAAGATCAAACAGAGGTTGTTTGTGTGAAAACAAATAATGGCTGGTCGATGCTGACTTATGGCTTTTAAATAAAAAATCAATAGAGAAAGAGAGAAAATTTTATGTTGACATTATGGACAAAAGATGCATTTTACAAAGAGGAAATGCGAGATGAAAACGGCGCTGTCCGTTTGGGAGATGGCGGATTGCTCCGTTTTTCGGGCGTTACGTTTGAAAAATCCCTGCAGTATGTGGTGTTCACTGTTTCCGATGGCTACAACGGCAACTATGCCAATGTGTATATTGATGAAGAAACGCCGGAAAACTTGATTTTAAAGGATGCTTTCTTGCCTGCAAACCATCACAAATTTGCAAAGCATACGGCTTCTTATGCCATCCAAGGCATTGAGGGTGTGCATGATGTGATTATCCGTGTGCGCTATTCTGCACCGCGCCGCCATGCACCGCTTCTGCACACCATTGAGTTTACGGACAAGAAGCCGGAAGGATTTGGCTTCTACTATGGTTCTGCAAAACAGAAAAATGTGCCTGTGCGTGATATTCAGGCAGATACCTGGGCATTTACCGATGATTTGGGCAGAAGTGCCCCCGAAAAGGTGCGCGAACTTCGCAAGGATAAAAAGGTCATTGCCTTCTACTTTATTGCCAATGCACAGGAAAGCCATGACTTTGATATTTACGACAACTCCAAGATTCTTTATGAGAATCCCGAAGATCCCGCTTTCGGCCCTGAAGGTTCGCCGCACTACTGGGCAGAGCCGTATTTTGGCTATTATTCCAGCAAAGATGCTTGGGTCATTCGCCGCCATGCCGCCATGCTTTATGCCGCCGGCGTGGATGCTGTGTGCTTGGACGTGACCAATCACACCTCTTATGATGATGTTATTTTAACCATTTTTGAAACCTTCGCACAGATGCGTGCCGAGGGCAATCCCACGCCGCAAATCATGTTTATCATGCCCAACGATGCCTGCCATGCCGCAGACAGCGCAAAGCATCTTTACAATTTGATTTATAAAGACGGTTGCTATGAAGATTTGTGGTTCCGCTTCGGCAAGGACAACAAGCCGCTGATTTGCGGTGGACCTGAAGATGCGGATGAAATCACCGGCAATTTCTTCGAATGGCGCAGAAACTGGGCATGGACAGGCGGTCTCAATTTCTGGACATGGGTTGCCCACACACCCCAGCCTTATGCATACCTTGCCGAAACCCCCGATGTGCCCGAGGAAATTTCCGTTTCCGCCGCACAGCATGCCACCACCAATATCGGCAGAAGCTATAAAGACGGCAAACAGCCCGAATATCACACCCGTTACGGCACAGAATTTACCACTTCCGGCGAGGGCATTTATTTCCAGGAGCAGTTTGACTGTGCTATTGCGCAAGACCCCGAGGTTATGTTCATTACCGGCTTCAACGAATTTACCGCCACGAAATTCCTGCCGCATCCCGGCTCTGTGGACAGTGTGTTTTTAGGCAAGAAGCTGACGGAAAACGATCCCTTCTGGGTGGACCTATTCTCTCCGGAATACAGCCGTGACATTGAACCGATTCGCGGTTTCTTCGGCGATAACTATTACTATCAGATGGCGGCAAACATTCGTGCCTACAAGGGTGCAAGAGAACTGCCTGCCGCACAGGAAAAGGCAATCGATATCAATGGCGATTTCTCGCAATGGGGGGATGTGACTTATACATACGAAAACGTCACCTGCATGGATATTCCCAGAAAGCATATGGGTAATCTTCTTTGCACCGAATACACAAACGACACCGGCCGCAACGATTTTGCCGCCGCCAAAGTGGCATATGATGCAGAAAATGTTTATTTCTATGTTCGTTGCCGCGAAGATATCACCGCTCCCAAACAGGAAAACTGGATGACGCTGTATATTAATACGGGCAATAAAACCGCATGGAACGGCTATTCTCATGTAGTAAACCGCACCACGGGCATCATCGAAGAATGCACCGGCGGTTGGAACTGGAAGGAAGCCGGCAAGGCAGAATTTAAGGTCGAAGGCAAGGAAATGATGGTGAAAGTCTCCCGTGCCGTCCTCGGCGTAGAAGGTAAGCTGAATCTGCGCTTTAAGTGGGCAGACAACTCCCAGACCGACGGCAACGCACAGGATTTCATGACCTTGGGTACCGTTGCACCCGTCATGCGCTTTGACTATGTGATGAAGGGGTGATTTCAACAAAGTTGAAATCAGCTAAATTCGCCTTGCGGCGAGCTAAATGTGCTGCCGCACGCGAAATTACTTCGTAGCTAAATTGACCTTGCGGTCAGCGGATTGGCGAATTTAATTTAGCTGTTTCGA
>JAFPCL010000235.1 GCA_017390225.1 Clostridia bacterium | reverse complement strand
ATTGCAGATTAAAACAGATTGCGAATAAAAAACAGTCTGCCGTCCGCCCATTTTCATGTATTGAATTTAAAACAGAAAACAGTCTGCAAAATTAACGAACCGACAAACCGAGACAAGCAAAAATCTGTTTCGGTTTGTTTTTTACAAATTCCATTTTGATATCATGATATCATGATATCAAAATAGATAAAGAGAAACAAAAACTTTTATATTGCATCAAAGAAAAACACGGGAAAGAGTGTGATACGACCATTTGTGCGCAAAAACGACCACTCGTGCACGATGTGTTGACAAAGAAGACGAAATGCATTATAATCATGATATAAGGTTTGGGGGCGATTGTGTGAAAAAAACAATGTCAAAATTATTATGTTTTTTTAATAGAATCGGCAACAAAAAGGGGAGGACAGAAGGAGCCGAAAAAATGATTGTGAATTTTGAGGATTTCAGAAGAATCAATATTTTGGTTGACCAAGAAAAAAATGTTGTTATTTTTCCCATAAGCAAAACAAGTTATCCCATCGTGTTGCTGGACGGTAGCGTGGAAGAATGTGGCTATGTGACGGCATATTATCCGATAGAATTGACATTTCCGTATCATGTGGAAGAATTGGCAGAAAAAATTAAATACGGGATAGAGCAATGGAATTGTCATGAATGTTTTGATGATGCCGGCGGGAAAAAGACATTTGAAGAAAAATATTATGGGATCAGGGGCTTTAAAAATGCCATGAAAGGGAAGCTGAATATTTCTTTGGGCTGGGATGACGTTCTGGGGAAATATGTGACACTGTATGTGCCTGCGAAAAGAGGATATGCATATCTTGAAATACATGAAACACGATTGCCGGATGATGCAGACTGGATGGATTTTGCACATGCCGTTATGCAGTATATAAACATGGATCTCACGCAGATTCGTTCTTTTAAAACACATAGAGGTCAGTTAAATATATAAAATAGAACCAATGCGTGATATTTGTTCCGACACTTAAAAGTTCATGCATAAAGAAGAGACAAGCTTTTGGCGGCTTGTCTCTTCTTTTATGGGGTTTATTTTCAGCATTCCTTTGCACAAGATTCGAAATAGCTTTGGGTGTGACCGCAGACGGGGCAAATGGCGGGGGCGGATTTGCCGTTGTGGGTGTGGCCGCATTTCATGCATTTCCAAGTTTTTTCGGCATCGTCGGAAAAAACAGTGCCGTTTTCCACGTGGGTGCGAAGGCACAAAAAGCGTTCTTCGTGCTGTTTTTCAATGGCGGCAACGGCAGAGAATTTTGCAGATAACTCCAAAAAGCCTTCTTCCTTTGCCGTTTGGGCAAATTCCGCATACATTTCGCTCCACTCGAAATGCTCGCCGCCGGCGGCGTCGGTGAGATTGGTCAAAGTATCGGGCAGTGCACCGCCGTGGAGGTATTTGAGCCAAAGCTCGGCATGCTCTTTTTCATTGGCGGCGGTTTCATCGAAGAGGGCGGCAATTTTTTCAAAGCCGTCCTTGCGGGCTTTTTGGGCATAGAAGTTATATTTGTTTCTTGCCTGCGATTCGCCTGCAAATGCCGCCATTAAATTTGCTTCTGTTTTTGAGCCTTTGAGTTCCATATAAAAAACTTCCTTTCTTTTTTTGTTAGTATGGAAAAAGAAAGGAAGTTTTATACTAAGGCACATCTAAAAATTCTGAGGTTCCCGCTATTTTTTATATTTTTCGAGAACGTAAAGATAGGGGGCTTTTTCGTCGTTTAAAAGGCGAATCTTAAGTGCCGCAAATTGCTTTTTGGGAAGCGTGGCTAAAAAATCCGCCAGTGCATTTCCTTCATCTGTCCCCTCAAGGTGCCCGGGGTACACATTGATGATGATGCGGTAGCCGGGGGCAAGAAGCGAAAGCCCTGCACTTACGGCTTTAAGTGTGCTTTCCGTTTGGGTGCGCACCGTGCGGTCACTGCCGGGAAGCCAACCTAAATTAAACAAGCCGCCATAGATGGGCTCTTTCACATATTGAAGAAGCGCGGCGTGGCTATCTAAAATCAGCTCTGCATTGGTGATGCCGTGCGCCAAAAGCCGCGCACGGGTGGAAGCCAGCGCCGCTTCCTGCACGTCGAAGGCATAGACCTTGCCTTCGGGCACAAGGGAGCAAAGATACAATGTGTCGTAGCCGTTTCCCATGGTGAAATCGATTAAAACGCCGCCCTGGGGGATTGGCGGCGCTGTTAAAAACTGCTTGGCAGTATCCAGTAGTGAAAGCATTATGATTTGGGCTCCTCTTCGGCTTCTTCGGCAGTGGCGTCCTTCGGCTCTGTGGCGATGGGGAAGCCGTCACTGTCGATTTGATAAGGATCTTCCTTGGAAGACAGATTCATATAGGTAACGGAAACTTCGATTTCGGAAATGTCTTCCGTGCCGACGGCGGAAATGCCTTCGGGGAAGGCAAGCTTCACGGGAACGGTCGTCACAAAAGAAGCGCGGTTCCATTCGGTGCCGGACAAAAAGCCCTGTTCAAAGCCTTCATACAGAGCCAGCACATCAATGGGCTCTGTGGGAAGCTTATTAAGCTGGCGCATGCTGACATCATCGCCGCGCACGGTAACGGAATCCGGAACCGTGGCAGAAGCATAGACATCATAGCGCGTGTTGAGGGCACTGACATTCTCCAACGTCGGCTCAATCTTGACAAGGCTTGTGACGTTGAGCGTGTAATTCAGTGTTGTCTTTTTGGGTTCACAGGTAATCGGGGTAAAGGGTGCACCTGTGCCGTCCAGAAGCAGAACGGAAACCTCGGTGCTGCCGCTTTCGGTTTTATTGGAAATATCCACACTTTCCGTGACGGCAGTGATTTTATCCAAAATCGTTTTGGGTGCTTTTACCGTAACGGTGTCGGGCGATACGGTGGCAGTGCCCAGTGCGAAGCCCTCACGCATGGCGGTTTCTCCCGTGACCTTCGGCTTGACGGGAATTTTGGCTTCACGAATTACATCAATGACAAGACTTCCGCCGGCATTTTTCTGCTCGGCGATTACGATGCCGGAGGTGCCGGGAATGTCAATACTTGCCGGCACGGTCACAGCCCCTGCTTCGGAGATGGCGGCAAGATCAATCCGGGCACGGATGCTTTCGGCAGAAATGGAGGACAGGGCATTTTGCTGCCCCTCCAAGCGAACGTCAATGAGCAAAGGCTCTTCCTCAAGGATGACAAGATCCCGTGCTTGAAGCGTGTTTTTGTTCACCACCTGCACGGCAACGTCACGAATCCAGATGCTTCGGTTGGGGTTTTCATTCAAAACAACAAAGCACCAGAGGACGACCGCCAAAAGCAAGGAAATGATTTTCATAAAATGGGTGTCGTTTTTCTTTTCCTTGGAAGGAGAAGCAGTAGCTTCTTCGGCAACATCAAGGTCGAAATCTTCGTCTTCGTTTTCGACAGAGGGCGGATTTACGGTGTCATTCATCACTTTCTTCTTTTTTGTCATGAGAATGTGCCTCCTTCCATTTGGTGAATATGTTGCCGACAGCGGCAAAGATGCCGTCTTTTTTCTGCGGACCGGCATTTTCAAGACTCTTCATGAGTGCTTTTTTGAGGGTTTCTTCGGAAAGATTTCGGGTTAAATTGCCGTCTTTGCCGAAAGAGATTTTTCCTGTTTCTTCGGATACCACCACAACAACGGCATCGGAACATTCGGTGATTCCGATGGCGGAGCGGTGACGCGTACCCAGCTCACGGCTTAAATTTTCATTCGTTGTCAGCGGCAAGAAGCAGGAAGCGGCATGGATACGGTTGTCTCGGATGACAACGGCACCGTCATGCAAGGGAATATTGGTGTTGAAGATTGTCACAAGCAAATCCTCTGAAATATCGGCGTCTAAAACCGTGCCGGTGCGGATAATGTCGCCCAGACGGGTGAAGCGCTCGAAAACAATGAGAGCACCTACGCGGTCACGGGAGAATCGGGCACAGGTGGAAGCGATGGTGTCCACGGTTTTTTGAAGCTCTTCATTTTCTTGCCCCGTCAAGGTTTTAAGGGACGTGTTGCCCATTTTTTCCAGCGCACGGCGAAGCTCCGGCTGGAAAACGACGATGATGGCCAAAAGACCAACCTGCATGGTGTTGCGCAAGAGAAAATACAGGGTGTTCAAAGAAAGCCAGTCGCTGAACTGCATGATGATAAATAACGAAATAATGCCGCGCACCAGCTGCTCGCCACGGGTTTCCCGCAGAAGCATCATGGCTTTGTAGAAAACAAAGGAAACAACCAGGATATCAATAATATCGTTGATTTGGATCATGCGGATAAATTGAAAAACAGTGTCGAAAAACGATTGCAAGCATACCCCTCCTCGTGTAGGTTTCTATCTAATGTACAATTATACTATATTTTTGTGAAAAAGGGAAGAGCTTTTTCATAAAAAAAGAAAAAATTTTTATCAATATTATATAAACATGAACAATATTTGAAAAAAGCTTGACAAATTTCGATGAAAACAGTATAATTTTCATATTGTTGTAAAAGAAACAACAGGAAATTTTTTGAAGGGATGTTTTATCAATGAAAAAGTTATTGGCAATTTTAATGGCACTTGTGCTTGCACTGGCATTTGTTGCCTGCGGCGAAAAAGAAGCCGCAACCGGTGACGATACGGTCGTTTCCGGCGATCTGGCTAAAATCAAAGAAGCCGGTGTTATCAAAATCGGCATGGAATGTGACTATGCACCTTTCAACTGGACACAGACAAATGCTTCCGATTATGCAGAACCCATTGCTGTCGGCGGCTATGCAGACGGCTATGACGTGCAGATTGCAAAGAAAATCGCAGAAGGTCTGGGCGTGAAAGTCGAAATCGTTAAAACCGGTTGGGAAGGCTTGATTCCTGCACTGCAGGCAGGCGAAATTGACGGCATCATCGCCGGCATGAGCCCCACGGAAGAAAGAAAAGCAACCATCGATTTCACCGATAACTACTACGAAAGCCAGCTGGTTGTTGTCATGAAGAAGGACAGCCCCTTTGCTTCTGCAACCTCCATTCATGAATTTGCAGGTGCAAAAATCACCGGTCAGCTCAACACCTTCCACGAAACCGTTATCGAGCAGATGGACGGCGTTGACAAGCAGGTTTCCATGGAAACCTTCCCCGCAATGATTGTTGCCCTGCAGAGCGGCGTTATCGACGGTTATATTTCCGAACGTCCCGGTGCGGTTTCCGCAGTTGCCGCGAACCCCGATCTGACCTTCGTTGAATTCTCCGAAGGCAACGGCTTTGTGGCTTCTCCCGATGATGTTGCCATCGCTGTCGGTATCCGTAAGGGCAGTGACCTTGCAGACTCCGTCAATGAAATTCTGGCAGGCATCTCCAATGACGACCGTCAGGCACTGATGGATGAAGTGGTTGCTCGTCAGCCTGTCACCGAATAATTTAGAAAAAACATATCAAATCAAGACAGGGGCTGTTTGGCAAATGTTTAACAGCCCCTGTCATCACATGTATTGAGCTTGGAGGGAAGGCATCATGCCCGAAACTTTTTTTGAATGGGTATTGTTCCTATTAAAAGAATACTGGCCGTTGTTTCTGCAAGGTATCGGTATCACAATGGCAATTGCCATTATCGGCACGCTGATTGGCTTTGCCATCGGCTTAGGGGTTGCACTTTTGCGCACCATCCCCGAACAGAAAAATCCTGTTGTCAACGTGATTGTTAAAATCGTTCGCGCACTGATGGCAATTTATGTGGAAGTATTCCGCGGCACGCCCATGATTGTACAGGCAATGGTCATGTACTACGGCTTTTTAAGCGGTATGCTCACCGGAGTTCCGTCTCTTTGGAAGGGGATCCTGGCGGCTGTGATTGTTATTTCCATCAACACCGGTGCTTATATGGCAGAAATCATCCGCGGCGGTATTATTTCCGTAGATTACGGACAGACGGAAGGCGCCATGTCCGTGGGTATGACCCACTGGCAGATTATGACACACGTTGTCTTTCCGCAAGCTATCCGCAACATTATGCCTTCCATCGGCAATGAATTTGTTGTCAATATCAAAGACAGCTCTGTTTTGAATGTAATCTCCGTCGCCGAGCTTTATTTTGTTACCAAATCGGCGGCAGGTACATATTTCCGTTATTTTGAAGCTTTCTTCATTGCGGCTGTGATCTACTTTGTCCTGACCTTTGCCGTCACCCGTATTCTTCGTGTGATTGAAAAGAAAATGGACGGTCCCGACAGCTACGATATTCAAACAGATGAAACAAAGACGGGAGGTGCGGCATAATGGTATTTTCTATCGAACATTTGGAAAAAAGCTTTGGCAGTAACCGTGTTTTGAAGGATATCAATATGACGGTTTCTCCCGGAGAAGTTGTGTCAATCATCGGCTCTTCCGGTAGCGGTAAAAGTACGCTACTGCGTTGCATGAATCTTCTGGAAACACCGACAGGCGGCAGAATTCTGTTCCACGATAAAGACGTGCAGAAGGATTTCCATTCGGCGGCACAGTACCGTGCCAAAGTCGGTATGGTGTTCCAGCAGTTTAATCTTTTCAATAATCTGACGGTTTTGGAAAACTGCATTTTAGGGCAGATGAAGGTTTTGAAGCGCTCCCGCAAGGAAGCTGTCGAGATTGCTATGGAATATCTCACCAAGGTTGGCATGGCACAATATATCCACGCCAAGCCCAAGCAGATTTCCGGCGGTCAGAAGCAACGTGTTGCCATTGCCCGCTCTTTGTCCATGAATCCCGAAGTGATTCTGTTTGACGAACCGACGTCTGCGCTTGATCCCGAAATGGTTGGAGAGGTTTTAGAACTTATGAAAGACCTTGCAAACGAAGGTATGACCATGGTAGTTGTAACACACGAAATGGGTTTTGCCAAGGAAGTTGCGTCAAGAATACTT